>CAZACO010000309.1:0-5569 GCA_964483185.1 uncultured Desulfobacteraceae bacterium | reverse complement strand
AACGCAGGATAAACTGGAATCCGCGAAACTGAAGTTGGAGGTGCAGGATTGATGACTGTTGATTGTTGATTGAAAAATAGCGAGAAGGCATTGCGATCCAGGTGGGATAATCGGGCCACCACTGGCAGGAAAGGGAGTTGAAGATGGAAGTGAAAGAGGAGCACAAGGTCCTGTTGAAGACATTAGGGCTCGTGGATGAGGATTTCGAGCGCTTTGACGGGAAATTTGTGCGCTATGAGTTTGACGAGAAGCGGGGCGTACGGATTTACGACCCCTATTACACGACGTCTTATAACGAATATATCGGTATCGATGGCTGGAGCGCCTGGAGCGATGAAGAGGACACCTTTATGAGCGACATATTGAAAGGGGCCCATGAGAAGGTCCGTCTGAAAGAGGCCTCCGGTCCCAAGGCAAGTGAAGAAGACATCTCAGCGGCGCTTCAGAAAAAATTCGGCAAAACGTCCGACATTGATACCGAATAACTGCCGACCGTGACTCTCTCCCAATATATCAAGAGGTTGGAGGCCCATCCGGATTTCCGCGACGCCTTTGTATACCACCGTTTCCTCCCTCCCCGAAAGCCCAGGTTCGGTCCCCGGCTGGACCTCCACGGCAAGACCCTTGAAATCATGAAACGCCTCGGCCTGGACAGACTTTACAGCCACCAGACCGAGGCCATCAACCACCTGAGAAACGGATCGAATCTCCTTGTGGCCACAGAAACGGCGAGCGGAAAAAGCCTGATCTACAACGTCGCTGTTATCGAAGAGATCCTGAAGAATACCGACGCCAGGGCACTGTACATCTTTCCCCTCAAGGCCCTTGAACAGGACCAGCTGAAGAATCTCTCCGCGTGGCTGGAGGGTATCGGAAACAGAAGGATCTCTGCCGACATCTACGATGGAGACACGACTCCCTACCGCCGAAAAAAGATCAGGGAAAAGACGCCGGCAATCCTTTTCACCAATCCCGATATGCTGCATCGCGGCATCCTGGCCTTTCATCAAAACTGGGAAACGCTCCTTAAGAATCTCTCATTTGTGGTATTGGACGAGGTCCACACCTACCGGGGCATCTTCGGCTCCCACCTCAACCAGGTGATCCGTCGGCTGAAGCGGCTCTGCCGGCTTTACGGTTCGTCCCCCCGGTTTGTCCTTTTGTCAGCCACCATCAGCAACCCGAAGGCCTTTGGTGAAGACCTGATCGAGGAGAGGCTCGAGGTCGTTCGGTCCACCGGCAACCCGAGGGCAGGCCAGCATTTTCTCTTCCTCAATCCGGAGGAAAGCCCCAATTTCTATTCGGCGAAGCTCTTTGTCGAATGCCTCAAAAACGGGTTCAGGACCATTGTCTTTACCCAGGCAAGGAAGGTGACCGAGCTGATCCATCTCTGGGTCTCCCAGTTATCGCCTGAATTCAGGAAAAAGATCAGTTCCTATCGCGCCGGCTTCATGCCCGAGGAAAGACGGCATATTGAAAAACGGCTGGCCGAGGGCAGCCTCCTGGGCGTGATTTCAACCAGCGCCTTAGAGATGGGGATCGATATCGGCTATCTGGATATCTGTCTGCTCGTAGGCTATCCCGGGACCATCATCAATACCTGGCAGAGAGGGGGCCGGGTGGGTCGGTCGGGACGGGAGTCGATGGTGATCTTGGTGGGAAAGCCCGATGCACTGGATCAATACTTCATGAAGCATCCGGACGATCTCTTTGAAAGGCCCTTTGAGGCCGCTGTCCTGGACCCGGACAACCCCTATGTGATGGACGCCCATCTCCCCTGTGCAGCAGCAGAAATCCCTGTCACCCTCAGGGACGAAGCATTCTGGCCCAACGACCTTATCGGGCACCTCGAGAAACTGGAAAGAGAGGGGCGCCTGAACCGCACGGCAGAAGGTGAACCCACCTGGTTTTCGGCAAAGCGGAACCCGCAGCTTTCGGTCAACATCCGTTCCGCAGGGGAGACCTACACGATTTTTGAGACCTCGACCGGGCAGGCCATCGGGACCGTGGACGGCATCCGGGCCTTCAAGGAATGTCATCCGGGGGCCATCTACCTTCATCGGGCCCGCCAGTACAAGGTGGACCGGCTCCTGTTAGACAAAAAAGATATCGTTGTTCACCGCTCTCACCTCAAATACTTTACGCGGACCCGCAGCGAGAAAGAGACCGAAATCATGGAGGTGCATCGCAGCCGGCCCAGGGGCCAGTTCCTTGTGCGGGAAGGGAGGCTGAGGGTCACCGAAGTGATTACCGGCTATGAAAAGAGGGTATTGCCGGGCCAGGGCCTGATCGGGGTCTTCGACTTGGACCTGCCGGCCCAGGTCTTTGAAACCAACGGTTTCTGGATTGAAATCGAACCGGTATTGAAGCGGTTTATAGAGGGAAAGGGGCTTCATTTCATGGGGGGGATTCACGCCATCGAACACGCGGCTATCGGCATTTTCCCCCTCTTTGCACTCTGCGACAGGAATGACATCGGCGGGATATGCTATCCGCATCACCCCCAGGTCGGCAAGAGCGCCATCTTCATTTACGACGCCTATCCCGGGGGCGTGGGCCTGGCGCAGCGGGGTTTCGATGCCATATTGGAACTCCTTGAAAAGACCTGGGAGGTCGTGAAGGGATGCGAGTGTGAGGAGGGGTGCCCCTCGTGCATCCACTCTCCCAAATGCGGTTCGGGCAACAAACCGTTAGACAAGGGAGCGGCCCAGCTGATCCTCGAAGGGCTGCTGGGACATATCCCCTTGAGTGACATGTCGGATGAAGAGGATCAGATACCGCTGGGGCCGTTTCCCGAGCAGACGACCCCGCCTGAAGAGAAGCAGGGGCCCCGGATCATCTACCTGGATCTCGAGACCCAGAAGACGGCCCAGGATGTGGGCGGGTGGCAAAACAGCCATCTCATGAGAATCTCGGTAGCGGTTCTCTTTGACAGCATTGAAAACGATTTTTTGAGATTCAGAGAAGACAGCGTGGACGATCTGCTCGCTTATTTGAGAAAAGGGGATCTCATCATCGGATTCAATATCAAACGGTTTGACTACAAGGTCCTGGGGGCCTATTCAGAACAGGACCTGTCGGCCCTGCCCACGTTTGACATCCTGGAAGATGTTTACCAGCGGCTCGGGTTCCGGCTCGGGCTCGACCACCTGGCCACAGAGACCTTGAACCAGGGAAAAACGGCCGACGGTCTTAAAGCCGTGGAATGGTTCAGACAGGGGGAGATGGAAAAGCTGACGGAATACTGCCGCCATGATGTCGCCACCACCCGGGACCTGTTCCAGTACGGGCTTAAAAACGGGCACCTCATCTACAAAAAGAAGGGCACCGGTACGAGATTAAGGCTCTTAGTTGACTGGGATCTGAAGAAATTGATATGTTAAATGGTTACGGCCTGGAAGGAAGTGGCTCCGGGCTTGTGGAGATCACACAGAGGGCGGCACTGCTCGTACGACGGTTTAGCTATCTGTCTCAATCCATCCTGAGCCATGATAATTTTGTCAAGAAACCGCCTCAGCGTTTGTCCAAAATCTCCCTGATCTTCATTGACATTTCCATCATGTTAAAGGGTTTCTGGATGAAACCGTTACAACCCCGTTCCAGTATCTCAGTGGCCTGGCCCCTGATGCTGTATCCGCTGGAGAGGAGAACCTTTATTTCGGGATCGAGTCCTTTCAGCCTGTCATAGGTCTCTCCGCCACCCGTTTCCGGCATCACCATATCCAGGATGACCATATCGATTTCACCCTTCTTTTTTCTGTAAGTCTCTATAGCCTCTTCCCCTCCCCTAGCCGTGAGGACCGTGAAACCCATCTCCTTCAGCATCTCGCTCCCTGAATCAATAATCATATCTTCATCATCCACGAGAAGGATTGTCTCAGTACCCCCTCCGATCTGTTCAGGCGGTTTCCTCTCCCTTGGGACCTCCTTTTCTGAAGCCGGTAAGTATATAACAAAGGTGCTTCCCTCACCCTTCTTGCTCCTCACATCAATGATCCCACCATGGTTCTTGATAATCCCATAGGAAGATGACAGCCCGAGACCGGTGCCTCTCCCCAATGCCTTGGTGGTAAAGAACGGGTCAAACGCCCGCTCCCGGGTCTCTTTGTCCATCCCCACGCCCGTGTCAGTGATGGATATTTTCACATATTTTCCGGGTCTAACGTCGTACGCCTTTACAAAGCGCTTTCCAAGCTCAACGTTTTCCGTCTCAAGAAATAGCCTGCCACCCCCGGGCATCGCCTGCCAGGCATTGATATAGAGGTTGATCAGGACTTGTTCAATCTGCCCTTGATCTACTTCCACCGGCCAGATGCCTGCCTGATATTTTTGATGGATGGAGATCTCTTTTTTTGTCCGGCTGAAGATATCAAAGCTCTTCTTCATGAGTTCATTAATAGCAGTGGGTTTAAACTCACATTTTCCGGCGCGGGCAAAAGTCAATAGTTGTTTGGTCAGTTCTGCTGCTTTTTGAATGTACTGTTCGATGTTCCTCAATTTCACATAATCCGGATCACTGGGATCTTTCCTAAGTAGTACCAGAGAGGCATTCCCCTGGATGGCCATAAGCAGATTGTTAAAATCATGCGCTACGCCACCTGCTAACGTGCCTATAGCCTTCATTTTTTGGGCCTGCCGGAGTTGATCCTCCAGCCTGCGGAGTTCCTTTTGGGCCAGGAACCGTTTTGTAATATCACGTCCCGAACCGCTTATAAAAGGCTCATTATGGCCTTGTTTAGCCACGACACTTCGATATTCTATGTAGCGTTTCGTCCCATCCTTTGAAAAATATATGGATATCCCGTCGTGGGACCCCTTTTTTTTGATCTGGTCCAGGTAGTCATTCTTGAAAGTTTCCCGGTAATGGGGAAGCATGAAATCACTGATAGGCCTGCCGATGAGCTCCTCGGGAGAATAACCAAGGGAGTTGGCCACAGCCCGGTTGATCGTGATAAACCTGCCGTCGAAGTCGTGTGAAAATATAAAATCATCAATACTGTCAAATAGGTCACGATACCGTTCTTCGCTTTTCCGCAAGGCCTCCACGGCCCGCCTCCGTTCTGCTATCTCAACCTTCATCTCTTTGTTGCTCTTTTTAAGTTCAGCCGTGCGTTCAGCTACCAGTTCTTCAAGATGATCATGGTATTTCTTGAGCTCGAGATGGGTTTGAACCCTGGCCTTAACGATCGAAGGGCTATAAGGCTTTGAGATGTAATCAACGGCGCCAAGTCCAAGTCCTTTGGTCTCATCTTTTTCCTCGCTTTTCACCGATGTGAAAATAACCGGTATATTTGATGTCCTCCTGTCGGCCTTCAATCTCCTGCAGACCTCGTACCCGTCTATCCCGGGCATGATGATGTCCAGAAGTATGAGGTCGGGTGGATTTTGTGATGCAGCGACGCTGAGGGCCTCTTCCCCGTTTTCAGCCACAATGCACTGGCCAAGGGTCTTCATCATATTCTGCAACTTTTTCCTGCTGACAATTTCATCATCAACGACAAGGATCTTCATGAAAGACACCTCTCGGTTTTCGACCAACTTCTCTGCTCCCTGCAAAACAATATCCTCC
>CAZACO010000308.1:0-5575 GCA_964483185.1 uncultured Desulfobacteraceae bacterium | reverse complement strand
GTATCCGAATCCGGCCCTCCTGCAATCCGTTGGGCCGTTTCCACATCCCCGTGATCTCCCCCACCGGATCGGGTAAGGCAGCCACCTCCTCAAGGCCGTCTGCCATACTCTTGATGACATCTTCATTCAAGGTCAACCGGTCAATCATGGCGGAAGAGAGACCTCCCTCTTTGGCAGAGACCAGGTCCTTCTCATTTTCTTTGATGATCTCTTCCTGATGTCCCAAAAGCCTTTTCGCCATCAGCCTCAGGGCATCATCTTTTTGGACCCTTCCCAGTCTCCTCAGACCCCTCGATGCCTCCTTGGCGTTTTTCGCCATATCTGCAATCATGTTTGAAAGCCGCATAAATCGTCTTCCTCCTCCATCTGAGCAACCAGGACGAGGTTGTCCCGGTGGATCACCTCGTCATCATGCTTAAACCCCAGCTTTGATTCTATGTCAGCGCTTTTTGCCCCCATGATCTTGCTGATATCCCCTGAATGGTAATTGACCATGCCCACGGCAATCCCCTCCCCGGACTCATTCAGTAACAGGACCGAATTGCCGAGGCTGAACCTTCCTCTCACCTCCCGGATGCCTGAGGGGAGAAGGCTTTTTCCGTTCTTCAAAATAGCCCTTTCCGCCCCCCTGTCAATAACTATTTCGCCTTTGGGAGACTTGGTGAAGGCAATCCAGTGCTTTCGGCTGCACAGAAGCGCATTCCCGGGCAGGAAGAGGGTGCCTTCATCCTGTCCAAGGAATATTCGTTTCAGGATATCCGGCTTCAACCCGTTGGCGATGATGGCCGGGACCCCCCTGAGCGTAACTTTCTGGGCCGCCTTGATCTTGCTGGCCATGCCACCGGTGCCTAAAAACCCAGGGATTGCGCTGGCAAATCTCGATATCTTCCTGTCCACCTTTTCGACCACCTTGATGAGCCTGGCATCGTCGTGGTCCCGGGGATCTTTATCGAAAAGTCCGTCAATGTTCGTGAGATTTATCAGAAGTTGCGACTCGGTCAGGTTGGTTACCATGGCACTGAGGTTGTCATTGTCGCCAAACTTGATCTCGTCCACAACAACCGTATCATTCTCATTGATGATCGGAGTGATGTCCCATGAAAGGAGGGTAAAGAGGGTGTTACGCGCGTTTAGATAGCGGCGTCTGTGGGTAAGATCATCACGGGTAAGCAGGATCTGGGCAACCTTGTGTCCGTGCCGCCCAAACGCATCTTCATAGGCCATGACCAGGCTGCTCTGACCCACCGCGGCCACGGCCTGCTGTTGTGATACGGACTGGGGCCGCTTGGACATGCCGATTTTCTTAAGCCCCGAGGCAATAGCGCCGGATGAAACCAGAATGACCTCAAGCCCCTCCCGTTTCAGTCCGCAGATATCCGTGGTCAGGCCGTTAATGATGCCCATATTGAGGCCTTCATCCGAGGTCAGGACACCGCTGCCGACCTTGATCACCACTCGTTTAATCGGTCCTAACAGTTCCTTTCTGGTAGCCTTTTCCACGTTTCGTCTCGACCTCCACCGCAACCGATAGGCCTCAAGCTGCCAGCTTGTTGGCCGCTTCCCATTTTTCAAATATCATCGATTTAAGTTCTTGAAGCCCCTCCCCGGTGAGCGCTGAAATCGGCAAAGAGGCCACGCCCTTCTCTAAAAGCGCCTCTCGCAGCGCTGCGAGATCTCTGTGTTCCGGGAGGTGAAGGTCCATTTTATTGATAACCGCCAGGCAGGGTTTTTTCGTTAATGCAGGGGCAAATTCCGCCATCTCTTTCCTGATCATGAGAAAGTCTTCGATGATGCCCTGGGCAGGTGCGTAGGTGATGTCCAAGAGGTGCAACAGGAGGCGCGTACGTTCAATATGTTTCAAAAAGCGATCTCCCAGGCCCCGGCCTGAGCTTGCCCCCTCAACGAGTCCGGGGATGTCTGCTATCACCAGGGTCCTTTCGTCATCAACGGTCATGACCCCTAGGTTGGGGACGATGGTCGTGAAGGGATAGCTGTCTATCTTGGGACGCGCCATGGTGAGGCGGGAAAGAAGGGTTGACTTGCCGGCATTGGGCAATCCGACCAGTCCGATGTCGGCCAGGAGCTTCAGCGTCAGCCTGAATCGTTTCTCCTGTCCCGGAAGACCGGGCTGGGCCATCCTCGGTGCCCGGTTGGTAGATGTGGCAAAATGCTGGTTTCCTTTCCCTCCTCTTCCTCCGGAGATGAGCACTAATTCCTGGTTGTCATGGATTAGATCAGCGAGGACTTCGCCGGTGAGATCGTCTTGAATAATGGTCCCCACAGGGGTTTCTATGAGGCAGTGTGCGCTGTTCCCCCCGGACTGGCTTTTTCCTCTTCCGGGCTCACCATTCCCAGCCTTGAAATGTCTGCGTCTCTTGAAATTTTTCAGGGTGTGAAGCCGCTTTGTGGCCCTTACGATAACGTTCCCCCCGTTGCCCCCGTTGCCGCCATCCGGCCCACCTTTAGGGATATATTTTTCTCTTCTGAAGCTGACACACCCTCTCCCCCCGTCACCTGATCTGGCCGTAATGACAACTTCATCCAAAAAGACCATTTCTTTTCTCTATGGGGGACAGATTTCCAAGGGCTTCAGTTGGCGTAAACGCTGACCTTTTTTCGATCTTTGTCCAGACGCTCAAAGGTAACGATCCCGTCAATCTTGGCAAAGATCGTGTAGTCTTTTCCCAGACCCACATTGTTCCCGGGATGTATCTTGGTGCCTCTCTGGCGAACAAGGATATTCCCGGCCAGTACCTTCTGGCCTGCGTACCGCTTCACCCCAAATCTCTGACCGGCACTATCTCTCCCGTTCCGGGAGCTGCCGCCCGCCTTCTTATGTGCCATTACTTTTTACCTCTTTTTCCAAACACGCTGAAGTTACTCTGTGATATCTTCAATCCTGACAAGCGTAAAGTCCTGCCGGTGTCCTTTTTTCCGGCGATAGCCCTTCCGCCGTCTGTACTTGAAGACCACGACCTTTCTGTTTTTGCCCTGGCGGGTGATACGGCCGACCACCTTGGAATTTTCAAGGAAGGGCTGCCCCACCTCAATCTTTTCACCGTCTGAGGTCATTAACACCTGCTCGAAGGTGACCGCATCCCCCACCTCGCCCCGCAGCTGCTCGATCTTGACTTCGTCACCCGTGGCAACCCGATACTGTTTTCCACCCGTCTTGATGACCGCATACATAATGCACCTTGCTCCTTTACAATAAAGAAATGAAACAGATACTATAGACAGCTTATATGTTGAAGTCAAGGAGAAAAGCTCAATGACCTCCTGGATCTCCGGTTTTCTCAAAACAGGCCGATCGTCGTTGATGGCGGATCAGCTTCATGGGGGCGCATCCGGATACTGCACATTGATCCATGGATTCAATGTGAACGCTCAAGGCAACGATATGCCCGCCCCGGCTCTCAAAGGCGTAGAGATCCAAACGCGGTTTTCAGGCTGCGCAAGCCCTCAGGACACACGATGTTCTGAGAGCGAACCCAGAAACTCAAGGATCGCCTCATTAAATGCGCCAGCCTGCTCCAAAAGGAATTGGTGGGCGCCCCCCTCGATGACTCGAAGCTGTGCATCGGGAATTCTTTCAGCAAGAATGGTTGAGTTTTGAGGTGGGATCAGGGTGTCCTCGCTCCCGGTTATGACAAGTGTGGGGGTCTTTATGTTGGGGAGTTCGGCCCATGTATCGTGTCCTTGAATCGCTTTCCACTGGTTTATCAAGGTGGCGGTTTCGGGTGGAAATTTTCTGGAGACTTTCTGATATTGATGAATAATCTCAGTCCGTTCGCTAAGCGTTCTTTCAGTGAAAAGGCATGCTGCTGCCTTTTGGGCCGCCTCCTGAGAACCCGTAAAAATATATTCTGCAAAGATCTTGGCGATCTCCTCTGACGCGCGAACAGCGTGACCTCCCCCGCAATGGGTGCAGGCCAGGACCAAGCCGTGGACCTTCAGGGGATATGTGAGGGCAACCTGTTGGGCAATCATACCCCCCATGGAGATCCCGAGGATATGGGCCTTTGAGATGCCGATGGCATCCATCAATGCTACGGTGTCCTCAGCCATCATGGATATGGTGTAATTTTCATCCGATTTCTGGGAGCGGCCGATCCCGCGATTGTCGAAGCTGACCACGGAAAAATGGGAAGAAAAAACAGGTAGCTGCGCATACCAGTGATCGGCGTTGCTCCCCAGACCGCGGATGAGGATCAGGGGAAATCCTTCCCCGTGAATCTCGTAATAGATGTCGATGTCTCGGACGTTGGTCTTCGGCATAAGCAGACCTCCTGGGCGTAAGCATTCGGCAGTAAATAAACTATTCTAGTGAAGAGCCAGGGTATGCCCCAGGCTTCTCCTGAAACAACGTTGCGACATATAGAAGCCGCTTGTCAAGAAAAACCTTGACGCCTGAACGTGTCTTGTCATGAAAACAGCGAATGGGTATAATGTCAAGAAATTCCCGGGTATCATGGCATATTTCTCTGGAATGGATGGAAGCGGAACTGAGCGTTATGGTAAGAAAGATAATCATTGCTTTTGTGCTATTCGTTTGGATATTGACCCCGGCAGGGGCTGACGAAACAGTCACCTTTAAGGGTCCTCCCCACACCGAGAATGGAGACTTCCTCACGCTGACAGGTCAATTGACAAAGCCCGAGGGGGACGGGCCATTCCCTGCGGTTGTACTCCTTCATGGTTGCTCAGGATTGAACAACTTTTATCGTGTCTGGGCAGAAAGGCTTGCGAGTTGGGGCTATGTGGCACTCAGGGTAGACAGTTTCGGACCACGCGGCGCAAGCAACTGCAACGATTTTGATCAACTTCTGGAGTTGCTCAAAAAGAGGTCGCAAGATGCTTACGCTGCAAAGGCCTTCCTGTCCGGACTTCCCTATGTGGATCAGCGCCGTATCGCTGTTATGGGATGGTCCCATGGTGGCTGGACCGTACTCGTGGCCCTGAATGCAAGTGAAACAGAGGCCTCCCTTTTCCAGGCCGCTGTTGCCTTTTATCCTTTCTGCGGTGAACCCCTCACAAGATTGAATGCGCCGTTACTCATCCTCACGGGCGAACTGGACGATTGGTGCCCGGCAGGGCTCTGCTCTTCAAGAATGCCGGTAGAAAAGACCGCACACGACGTCATCTTGAAGATCTATCCAGGGGCCCACCATTGTTTTGACTGGCAAGGGGTGGACCTGGAGTATATCGGCCATCGGCTGCTTTACAACCCGTCCGCTTCAGCGGATGCCCAGGTTCGGGTTAGGGAATTTCTTGCAAGGCACCTTAAATGAAAGGCGTGAAACGGAGGTCTGACGCTTAGGGCTCGCGCAAAAATAATTTCATCCCGCTGAAGCGGGACATCCCACCTTCAGGCCATCTTCGGCCGCGCCTCAATCGCAAGATCCTCGAAACCCCGCTACAGCGGGGCTATTCCTGTGGTTTTGCTCAATCGGCGCAGCCAAATCTGACCTAAATCTGGGCGCCAATTCTGGTAACTTATTTTTGCGCGAGCCCTTAGTCCCCAACGGCTGAAGTGGAAAAAATGGACGGTGAAAAGGGAAACCATGCCTTATTT
>CAZACO010000307.1:0-5592 GCA_964483185.1 uncultured Desulfobacteraceae bacterium | reverse complement strand
GCATACGAGGATCGGTATCCGGGCCTTGGCTTCGGGCTTACCCTGATATCGGGATGCCGGAATTTTTTTAACCCTCCGGGTTTTGATCAATACAAGCGAAAGCTGCTCCGGAAGATGCGGCGGCGCGAGACGCTCAGAGAAATCACCGGGCGTATCGAGACCTATGACAGGTTTTTCCTGGGATTCGGTTTTGAATGCCCCCTGCCCAAACATCTCAAGAGAACGGTCAACAGTGGATTTGCCAGATACAACCTGATGGTGGATGCCCATTTCATGGCAGAGATGTGCGCGGGCATCCTTGTGGCGGTGACCGATTCTGACCGTTTTGAAGGGGGCCTGACTTTAGACGTTGCAGAAGTGGGCGAGACATGCCGGGGGATGGGCGGCCAGGCGTTTGAAACCAAAGCGGGCGAAATTGTCCTCAGAGACGAAAAGGAGATTGTTTGTGTGCTGTGCCAGGGTGCAGACGAAAAGACCCGGGTCACGGACGATACCCGGAACGTTCTTTTTTACGCGTATGCAGTGCCCGGTATAGACGGAGATCACTTGAGGGCCGGATTGACTATTGCAGCTGAGACCATGTCCGAGTTCGGCGAGGGGACGGTCCAGGGAGTGGAGATCTATTAAGGAAAAGGAAACAAGCGGATGCGTATGGTAGACCTGCGGTCCGACACCATCACAAGGCCAACGCCGGCCATGCGCCGTGCCATGGCAGATGCGGAGGTCGGCGACGATGTGTTCGGGGAAGACCCGACCGTAAACCGGTTGGAAGAGATGGCTGCGGAACGCTTAGGCAAGGAGGCCGCCCTCTTTGTTGTGAGCGGGACCATGGGGAACCTCGTCAGCCTGCTGACCCATTGCGGTCGCGGCGACGAGATGCTTTTAGGCGATCGGTCCCATACCTTTTTTTACGAGCAGGGCGGGAGTGCGGGTCTCGGCGGGATCCATCCCCGCACCCTTCCCAATCAACCCGACGGCACACTCGATCTGCGCCATGTGGAAGAGGCCATCCGGCCAGACAATGTCCACTTCCCGAGAACGCGGCTGATCGTGCTTGAAAATACCCACAATCGATGCAGCGGCTGCCCGCTGACCCCTGAATATATGAAGGGTGTCGGAGACATCGCACGTCGTCATCATCTGAAGATCCATGTTGATGGGGCACGCATCTTCAACGCTGCCGTAGCCCTGGGGCTGGAAGCATCGGGTCTGGTCTTGGAGGCGGACTCCGTGACATTCTGTCTGAGCAAGGGGTTGGCTGCTCCGGTCGGTTCTCTGGTGTGCGGAAGCCGCGACTTCATTTTGGAGGCCCGGCGTGCGCGAAAGGTGGTGGGAGGCGGCATGCGCCAGGCGGGTGTGCTTGCGGCTGCCGGTATCGTGGCCCTGACCGAGATGATTGACCGCTTGGCGGAAGACCACGCGAACGCACGCCGGTTGGCGGAAGCCCTGGGAGATGCAGCCGGCCTGTCTGTTGATTCGGGGAGGGTCCAGACCAATATCGTGTACATGAATATTACTCACAACGATTTTTCATCAGGCGATCTGGCAGAGCGGCTTGGCAGGGATGGGGTGTTGCTGTTGCCGACCGGGCCGCAGCAACTGAGGGCGGTTACGAACTACCACATCACCGAGGATGACGTTGACTACGCTGCGGGCTTGATTCGAAAGGGAGTGGAGGGGGTTACCGGCATACCCAGGCGCCGTCCCAGTCAGGATCGGGCGGGTGTTTGAGAAAATGCCTGCACCGTTCCAGGAAAATGGAAGAGGTCTGGTTGCGGCGTGCCCCTGCCTCAAAAAACCGGATGGCCTCTGCAAATTCCTTCCGCCGGTAGTGCATCAGCCCTTCAGAGAAAGATTCCTCATCCTCCGAAAGGCGATACCCCCGCTCTCCCAGGACTTCAAAGACCCGGACCGGCCGCGATCTCCCCTTTACCAGCACCTTGTCTATCAACCGCGTAACGAACGTATCGCCGATGTCGTTTTGGGTCGCCTCACTTATTAAAATAGAGGTCCCGTATTCCTTGTTCAGGTCTTCCAACCGGGCGGCCAGGTTGACCCCGTCTCCGATAACCGTAAAATCCATTCTCTTTTCAGAACCTATATTTCCCGAAATTACCTCTCCGGTACAGATGCCGATCCCGGCCCGGATGTTTGTGTTCTTCCCTCTTCTTCGGATGTTGAACCGGTCGAGTTCCGACTGCAACTGGAGCGCCGTTCTGACGGCGCGCTCCGTATCGTCATCTCGCACATAGGGGACCCCGAATACGGCCATGATGGAATCTCCTATATACTTGTCTAACACGCCCCGGTTTTCAAATATCACGTCCACCATCATCGAGAAATATTCGTTGAGGAACTCGACCGTCTGCTCCCCGGTGAGAAGTTCTGCGATCCCCGTAAACCCGCGTATATCGGAAAACAAGACGGTCGCTTTGTTGCGAGTTCCCCCGAGAACCTGTTCGTTGGGGTCATCGAGGACCTTTTCCACGAGGTCTTTTGCCATATAACGGGTCAGGGTACTTTTTATCCTCTTCTCTCTGGTAATATCCTCAAATACAAGGACCATACCCCGGTCGTCGCCCTGGTGATCCATTAAGGGAAAGAAGTTGATATTGACGGAAGATTTCCTGTTCCCGGGCAATCTCAGTTCGATATCGTAGTCCACTATCGAATGATGGGTGGTCCGGACATGTGTGAGGTGAGCTACCAGTTCCTCGTTCACTCCCTTTAAGGTCTCCCGGAAGTCTTTTTCCGGGAGTGTTTCGGCCTTCATCTGAAGCAGCCTTGTTGCTGCGCTGTTGGCGGTTACGACATGGTAATCATTATCCAAGGTGATGATGCTGTTGGTGATGCTTTCCTGGACGCTTTGGAGGTAATCTCGCATGCTGAGGGTCTCTTCAAAAAGCTGGGCGTTTTCCAGAGCGACGCCGATTTGTGAAGAAAAGGCTCGAAGGAGTTCTTCATCCTCCCCCTCAAAAACGCCTTCCTTTTTGTTGATAGCCTGGGTGACCCCGATAATCTCTCCGGTCCTGCTGAATACCGGGGCACAGAGAAGATTTCTTGTCTTGAAACCGGTCTTCTGGTCAACTGCCGGATCAAACCGGTCATCCGCATAGACGTTCCGTATGTTCAGCAGTTCGCCGGTGGAAGCCGTGTACCCGGCAAGACCGGTCGAACATGGGATCTTTATTTCAGAGACTTCTGCACCTTCAGCCACCTTTGACCACAACTCCCCTGTGTTGCGGTCTATCAGAAACAGGCTGCTCCGTTCGGTATCAAGGATCTCGCTTACCTTGGCAACGATGTTGTTCATCAACGTGTCAAGATCCAGTGTCTGGGTAAGGGAGGTTGCTACATCAAGGAGGATGGCCATTTTCCCGTTGGCCGAAAGCATCTTTTTGTAGAGATGGAAGTTTTCCACTGCGATGGCGGTCTGGTATGCGAATGCACTGAAGGTGAATTCGTCATCCGGGTTGAAGTCTCCCCCGTGCTTGTTGATGATCTGTAGGACCCCCACCGCCTCCCCCTGCAGATTCCTGACCGGGCCGCACAAAATCGATCGGGTCCGGTAACCGCTCTGTCTGTCGGTCTCGGGATTGAAGCGGGGATCGGCATAGGCATCTCTGATATTGACGAGTTGATGACGGGAGGCCACCCACCCCGCAATACCGGTCCCGATAGGAAACCGGATCTCCCGGGTTTCATCTCCCTGTATGACCTTTGACCAGAGTTCACCTTTGACACCGTCGATCAGAAAAAGGGAGGCGCGATCCGCATTCATCACCTTGCTGGCCGTAAATACGACCCGGTGGATCAGGTCTCCAATCCCCTTGCTCAGGAGGACGGCTTCCGACATATCCAGGAAACTGGTGAGGTTCTTTATGGCCCGATCCAGATGACGGCCCTTTTGAGAAATCTCCTGAAACCTGAGATTGGTCTGCCGGAGTCGTCTGGTGATGATATCCAGGAAATTTCTTGAAAGTCTGGGCGTTGTTTCGAATGCACGATCAAGGGTCTTGTAATCTATCTCCAGCAGGCGGGACTCCCGGGTCGCACGAACCGAGGCCGATCGTCTTCCGTCCGAGAAATACCCCATCTCTCCAACGCATTCCCCCGTGCCGATCGTATCCAGGACGACCCTGTCTCCAAACTCGTCCTGCCGGTAAACCAGTGCCTCTCCTTCCACAACAACGAAAAAGGAATTTCCGACAGTGTCCTGGACAATAAAGTTTTCGTCTTCGGGGACATCCCTTTGATGCATCATTCCACAGAGCTTCAATAATTCGTCGTCTGTGAGTCCCATGAACAAGGGGCAGGCCCGCAATAGAGCGCTCCTTTGGCTGATAAGAGACTGTGATTCCATCGGCGTTTCTCCCGACAATCCCGCAATTTTTTCCATGCCTATTTCACCGGGCAACGGCGAATACGGATAAGACCTCGCCGGTTGTTCCTCCCTGTGAGTATAGGCAATAGGGGCACGCTGTCAAGTTCCAAAACGACAGATCGTATTCAACATCCATATCCTACATTTCCTCATAGCCCTTGACATGGGATACAAGTTCATACATATTCCCGGCAGGAACGGCTGTTTTCTGTCAGATATCATCAACCACAGCCGTGCTTTTTTCAATCCGCCAGAGGCGGACAAGGGTTGTATTCCCCGCCCCTTGGGGCGCTCCGCCTAATCCCTTGATTTCCTCGATCTTGTAAAAAATTGCTCATTTCTGAATTGGACACTCGATAGTCCTCTTATTTCATTAATGGATGGGCACTAGATAAAAAACATAAAAGGAATAAAACCATGGTGGATCAGCACAAAGAAGGAAATTGTTACGGAAATCGCATTTCCGATACCGTTATCAGACGTCTATCCCGATATCACAGCACATTGTGCCTGCTGGAACGGGAGAACGTCTGGACGGTTTCTTCTCAGCAACTGGCTGAAATAGAAGATCTTTCACCTGCCCAGGTGCGCAAGGACCTTTCCATGTTTGGCTCATTTGGACGAAGAGGCGTAGGGTATGACGCCCAGACATTAAAGGAGAACATCGGCCGTATCCTCGGTTTGAATCGAGAGTGGAATATCGCGGTTATCGGTGTCGGGCAACTTGGCAATGTGTTGATAAATTCAGAGATATTCAGGGAAAAGGATTTTTTTATCAAGAAGATTTTCGACAATACGCCTGAGATGATCGGCAGGAAACTAAAAGATATCGAGGTCTCAGACATTGCAAATCTTGAAAAGGAGCTTGACCCGGAAGAGATCGATCTGGCGGTTATCGCCCTGCCTCCTATCCAGGTTCAATCGATTATCGATCGACTTTCCAAGATCGGTATCAAGGGAGCGCTTTATTTTGCATCCCGATCCGTCAAAGTCCAGGGTCAAATGGCGATAAGAAGAAGGGATATCTCGATTGATTTGGGGGCATTGACCTACGATATATCAAAGAACACATCGAGACACCCATAAAAACGTTAACCGTACCCCCTACCTTTTCGCCATCCCGCTCGGTGGTCGCCGGTATATGTCTTGGACAGACAGTCTTGGACAGACATGGGCGCAGATCCCGCAGGCCTTACATGGTTCCTGGT
>CAZACO010000306.1:0-5595 GCA_964483185.1 uncultured Desulfobacteraceae bacterium | reverse complement strand
TGAACAACTCCCTGCGGATGCCGCTGAGAAACTCTTGGGTATTTCTGAGCAGGGCGCTGTCGAAATGGCGGAGGCCGAAACATAGGCACGGGTTTGGATTTCATACAGACATACGTAGAAATCCATTCAACTCAACGTATCCGTTCAGTGGTTCAATGGTTCAAGGTTCAAGGGTTACGTGAAAACGGTTCAAGAATCTTTCAGTCGATTCTCGCATGAGTTCTTGGTCCCGTCTGTTATGGATTGTGGCGGCATTAGAACAGAAGCACATTCCGGGGTTTGCGTGTTCATTCAGGATGAAAAAGGGCTGTCATTCGAGATTTCATCAAGTATCTGTTCACCTCCGAACACGGTAAACAAAAGAAATATAACCGTGAACCTCTGAACCGTGAACCCGTGAACGCTCACAACTCAACAGATCACAGAGAATTCGTTAACACCCAAACTGTTTCTGGATGAACCGACATGAGTAAGACCAACGTGATACCTTTTGAAGGGAGGGAGCAACTCCTTAAGCATGCGCAGCTCTATCTGGAATCTATCGCCTTGTTTCTGGAAGAGCGCGACAAGGCGGTCCCTTTACTCTTAAAGGCGATGAAGCATGCCGATCGCGGATTGAAGCACAAGATCATGTTCCTTCTTGGCAGCTTTGCCAAACAGGAAGCGGCATGGCCCTTATATGAGATAATGATCGATCCCCATGAATCCGAGGACAGCCGTCACGACGCTTCTATTCAGTTGAGCGTCATCTTCCCTTTTCTAAAAGACCCCCAGCCGATTGTTGACCGCCTCCTGCAAGACCTGAAAAACGATGACCCCCTCATGCGGCTGAATGCTGCCTTTGCCTTGGGCTGGGAAGGAAACGCCCAGGCCGCAATCCCCCTTATTGAACGCCTCTACGATCCGGACACCGGGGTTCAGCAGAACGCGGTCAATGCCCTGGCCAATCTTCGCGATGACCGGATCCTGAGCCTACTGCTGGAAAGGCTGAAACATGGCTCATTCGAACAGAAACGGGCCATCCTTTTCAATCTGTGGCGCTTCTATTCCAAAAAGGACGAGGTGGTCTCGGTGTATCTTGAGTATCTGGAACATGAGAATGACGACCTCCGTTTTGATGCCTTAGTCCTCCTTGGACTGGTAACCGATGCCAACACCCATTTGAAGGTATATGCCCGGGCCCTCTCAGACACAGACCCGCGGATTCGCGCCCTTGCCCTGAGAGAATTGGGTGAATTCGGGAAAGACGCGCTTTCAGCCCTTAAAGACAAGATCGAGGGGATGCTTTCAGACCCGGAAATGGGGGTCAAGAGGGCAGCCATGGAAGTCTTAAAGAAACGCTAACCCGATCCGATCGCGACCTATTTACGACTATTAGGTGATGTATTTTGGAAACATCCGGATATCCGGGCCCTTTTAACCAACACCCAGCTTTTCGATCTTTACCGCGCTGACCTTGAATTCCGGGATCTTGGCCAAGGGGTCAAAGGCCTCCGCATTGGTCAGGACATTGGTCGGCACCTCGCCAAAGTGAATCGGCAGAAAAAGGGTGCCGGGCACCACCGAACGGGTCAGACGCGCCGGGGCCTCGATATCGCCTCTGCGAGAGGAGAGGACCAGGACATCCCCATTTTTTACGGCCAGATTCTCCGCATCTTCGGGATTAATATCCACATAGCCCGTCTTCTGCTCCGCGTCAAGATGTTCGGAGATCCTTGTCATGGTGCCGGTGTGGTAGTGGGCAAACATCCGGCCGGTGGTCAGAAAGAACGGGTACTCCCCATCGGGCATTTCGGCGGGGTCCTGGTATTCGAGGGCAAAGAACTTGCCTTTGCCCCGGGTGAACTGGTCTTTGTGCAGGTAAGGCGTCCCCGGGTGTTCCTTATCCGGGCAGGGCCACTGCAGGCCGTCTAATCCGATGCGCGCATAGGTCATGCCGGCATAGCTCTTGGGCGTCAGTGACGCCATTTCATCGAATATCTCTTCTGGAGACCCATAGTGCATCTCATAGCCCATGGCCGTTGAAAGCCTGCTGATGATTTCCCAGTCGGGGAGCGTGTTGCCGATCGGCTCGATCGCCTTTCTGATTCGCATGCAACGGCGCTCCGTATTGGTGACCGTTCCGTCTTTTTCGGCCACCGATGCCGCGGAAAAGACCACATCCGCCACCTGGGCGGTTTCCGATAAAAACAGCTCCTGCACAACCAGGAAATCAAGCTCCTTCAGGGCATGATTGAAGTGATTCCAGTCCGGGTCGCTGAGCTTCGGATTTTCGCCGATGACATATAATCCCTTCAGCTTTCCCTCTAACATGGCCGGGACCATGTCGGTAATGGTCAGCCCGGGTGTGGCGGAAAGTTCGGCCCCCCATGCCTTGGAGAACTTTTCCAGTACGCCTGCATCCGCCACCGGTTGATACCCTGTCAGCACATTGGGCAGGCCGCCCATGTCGCAGGCCCCCTGAACATTGTTCTGGCCCCGCAACGGATTGACCCCGCCGCCGCGCACCCCTACATTACCGCACAGCATGGCCAGATTACAGCAGGATTTAACGTTGTCCACCCCGGTGGTGTGCTGGGTGATCCCCATGGCATACAGCAGGCTCGCCGGCGGATGGGTGGCGTAAAGTCTCGTCATCTCCTCCAGATCGCTCGGATGGACCCCGGTAATGGCCTGAACCTTGTCAGGGGTAAATGTGCTCACCATCTTTTCAAGGGCATCGTAGTCTTCGGTCCGTTCTGCGATATAGTCCTTGGCCTGCCAGCCGTTTTGGATGATGATATGCATCATCCCGTTGAGCAGGGCCACGTCACTCCCCAAGCGCTGGGTGACGGCCACATCTGCAAAGCGGGAGAGCTGGATGTTCCTCGGATCCGCCACAACCAGTTTGGCCCCCTTTTCCTTGGCCCGCAGGATGCGCCTCGCAATAAGGGGATGGCAGGCCGTGGTATTGGAACCGATGACAAAGATACAGCCGGAATCCTCTATCTCGGCAATGGAGTTGGTCATGGCCCCACTGCCGAAGGCGGCGGCAAGACCTGCCACCGTGGAGGAATGTCAGAGACGGGCGCAGTGATCCACGTTGTTGGTACCGATCGCTGCACGGGCAAACTTCTGGGCGAGATAATTCTCTTCGTTGGTCACTTTGGCCGAGACCAGGACCCCGATACTGTCCGGACCATGTTTCTCGATAATTTCCCGAAAACGATCCGCCGTGAGCTGAATCGCTTCATCCCAATCCGTCTTGATAAATCGACCAAATGTCTTGACCAGGGGTTGCTTTAACCGCAACATACTGTTCACATGTTCATGAAGATTCCACCCCTTAATACACAGCTTTCCCTGATTGACCGGATGGGTTTTCATCGGCAGGGTGCCGACAATCTTATCATTGATCACTTCAAACAAAAGGCCGCAGCCGGTTCCGCAGTAGGAACAGACCGATGGCACTAATTTGCACTCCATTTCTGACTCCTTTACGACTCGTCACTCCTTGCGGGTTGGATCGGTTTCGGTTCCAGCGTTACGGTATCACCCAAAATACTGAAAGGGGGTTGCTCCGAACTGGTCCCGGTCTCATAGTCGAACAGATCGATAACAATTTTATTGACTTTCTGGTAGAGTAACCGCAGCGGGATATCCACGGGACAGGCATCTTCGCATAGCCCGCAATCAATGCAGCGGCCTGCCATATGCACGGCCCGGACCATATGGAAGATGGGTATATCGGGCATCAGCGGCCCGTTTCCCACAAGCTCTCCATGTTCCAGGCTACACTCTTTACAGAAACAGACCGGGCAGATATTCCGGCACCCATAACACTTGATACATTTCTGGAATTCGTACATCCACCTGTCGAAACCCTCTTCCTGCCCATACCTCTCAACCTCTTCCACCCGCAGGTTGTTATCCACGCCCACCTGTTTCTTGTATGGGCCGCTGGTTTCAGGTTCTAAATAGGAGCAATCTCCGTGTTCCTTAAGCCTCGAGGGACAGCAATTGACCTCTACGGTTTTGACATGGTCCGCACGGAGCTGGTTCCATATGACCAGTACATTTAGCGCCCGCTGGTTGCAATCACGGGCGAGCATGCCGATCTTGATATCCGGGTCTTCCTCGGCCATGTGGGTCGCGATTTTCTCCAAAGAATAGCGCGCCGGGCTCAGCACGAGATCCTCGACCTCATCCAGACGCTCTCTGGTAAAGCAGTAGGGCAACGGGTGATGGTCCACCTCTTTGTACCCTAAAAAGGCATCGATGGTACCGTCTTCAAGCCAGGCCTTGACCGTGTTGTTCATAAAAACCTCCTTAAAAAGGATAGGCATTAGGTACCAGGCGTTAGGCGCCAGGACCCGCCGGCCCCCGCCAAACATCCAAAGCCTCGCGCCTTACGCCTTACGCCTCATCACTGCAGCCCCGCTGCAGCCGCCTTTGGTTTTTCAGAAAAGGCCGCAAGCGGATTCGGCCCCAATGATTTTATCTTTTCCGTAAACTCTGTGACCACCTGAACAAATTTCTGGGCCTCAGCCGAAGAGATCCATGCCAGATGCAATCTCTCCTCAAGACCTAACAGGCCTAACAACTCCTGCAGAAATGTCATCCTTTTCACCGTCATGTAATTACCATACAGGTAATGGCAGTCGCCAACGTGTCAGCCCCCGACCAAAACGCCGTCAGCCCCATCCTGAAGTGCCCTCAATATATGGTGCGGGGATACCGTGGCCGAGCACATCACACGCAACGGCCTGATATTGGGGGGGTACGACAGCCTGCTGACACCGGCTAAATCCGCTGCCCCGTAGGCACACCAGTTACACATAAAAGCGATTATTTTAGGCTCAAACCCGTCTTCTTTCACCGTTCTCTCCTTACAATGTCCGGCACGATAAACCAGCATCCTATGACAATTCGCAGTCGAAATCTTATCGTGCCGGCCATTAATCTGGTAATAAATAAAATGCTCAGGCTGCTAACGCTCCCTTGATCTGGGCGTAGAGTTCCCTGTTATTAAATCCCATGAGGACCGGGGCCTCGGAAGGACAGGTGGCCGCACAGGCGCCGCAGCCTTTACACAAGGCCTCGTTTACCTCGGCCACCTGTTTAGGTTCATCAAAAGATATGGCGCCGTAGGGGCAGACATGGATGCATGCCAGACATCCCGAACAGAGTTCGGGGTCAATGGTACAGACAATCCCTCCCACCTTGATGGTATCCATGGCAAGTACCGTCAGGGCCCTGGATGCGGCGGCCTGGGCCTGTGCAATACTCTCATCGATCGGCTTTGGGTAGTGGGCCATGCCGCAAAGGAAAACCCCGTCATTGGCAAAATCCACCGGCCTTAATTTCTGATGGGCCTCCAAAAACCAACCGTCCCCGTCCATGGGGACCTTAAAGAACTGGGCCAGCCCCTGATCCTTGTGCGAAACGATCGCTGTGGCAAGGCAGAGGACATCCACCTGGACCGCCAGTACACGGTCGAGGATCGGATCTCTGAATTCAATGCTCACCCTGTCGCCATCCGGGCTGACCACAGGCTTTTTATCCTTTGAATACCGGACAAAAACGACCCCCGCGGCCCTTGCCTCTCTGTAGAGA
>CAZACO010000305.1:0-5597 GCA_964483185.1 uncultured Desulfobacteraceae bacterium | reverse complement strand
GCGATAAAATAGCCGGGATGGGTGCCGTGCCGGATAAACCACTCCTGAAACACAATATGCATGAGCCTTGGCTCAAAATCGGTATTTATCGGTTCATTCCTGTCCAGTTTTGCTTCAAGCTGTTTGATCCTTTCGCCGGTCACATTGCCGTAGAAAAACCCTTCAATAAAAGATGTCGGGATCTTTTTGGCCTTTAAGAGTGATGGGATATCGGTACGTAATTCCCTGTCGCTCATGAGGAAGTAGGCCTGTTCGCCAGGCAGGATGAGGACATGGTTGAAGTGCCTTCGACCTGTGTTATAGAGGGTAGAGAGCTTCTTTTTCCGGATGTCGCTGATATAGTTGGGAGAATAGTCCAGATTGAGAGAAAGGATGCCCCCCTTCGTGAGAATCCGTCTGGCAAGAGAAAAAAACTCGTCGGTAAAGAACCGGTTGACCTGGAAGGTGTCCGGATCGGGAAGATCGATGAGGATGGCGTCATATTTTTTGGTCGCCTGTTTCATGTAACGTCTGGCATCGGTGTTGATGATGCTGAGAGAGGGGTCCTTTTTGATGACCCCGAGGTCCTGTGCCGCACCGGTCAAAGAGGGGTCGAGCTCCAGGTAGTCCACATGTGCGGGCCGGTACTTAAAGACCTCTTTCAGGGTCTGGCCCAGACCCCCTGAAACCAGCAGCAGGTTCTCTACCCGGCCTATCTGGGATAAGGGGTAATGCACCTTTTCCTCGCTGGCAATGACGTTTGAATCCGAGTAAAGCGGGAGCCCCGATTCCCAGAAGGTATATTGGGGGCCTTCCCTTGTAATCACGATTCTTCCGTATGGCGACTCGAGATAACGGACGATATGGCCGTATTGTGCGGTGAGGGTAGAGGTCTCAAAACGGTCATTGATTGAAAAGAAGTAGAACCCAAAACAGACCATGATGACGCCCAGCAGAAGGGGGTATCGCCTCTGGTTCAAGAGAAGAAGGAGGGCAATCAGGATCAGGAGGGAAGAGGTGACCGCAATAATGGGGAAGGGTTTGAGCCAGTAAACCACGATAAAACTGAAGATGGCCCCGCCGGAGATGTCACCGATGCTGTCGGTAATATAGAGGTCTCCACTCTCAAAAGGATAATGGCCGGCTTTCAGGACATGTTGTGAATAGGGGAGAATAAATCCGGTCAGGAGGCAGTAGGGGGAGATGGTTATCAGGATATAAAAGAGGATCGGATAGAATCCGGGAGAAACGCCATGGATAAAGAAGATTTCCCTGAATCCCCTGATCCCGATCATCTGGAGAAGGGGCCAGATGGCGATGATTAAAATCAGGGGTGCGTAGACCTTCTGCCCTCCCCCCTTTAAGAATTTTGCGGCAAGGGCCCCGATTCCTGTCATCATCAGCCAGCAGAAGATTACAAGGGAGATGGTGATTTCATTTCCACTGAACTGGGTCAGGAATTCCCTGATGGTGAGGAGCTGGGTCGTGACAGAGGATATGCCGGTTCCGATGATACTCCAGATGATCAATCGCTTGAGGTTCACCGGTCTAAGTTCTCCGAACCCTTATTCCTCAAAGGCCTGGACCTGGTAGGTGGACACCTCGAGCCGTCCTTTTTTCCACTCTCCCCCGTCAAGGCCCGCCTTGAGACAGAGGTGGTTCAAGAAGGCCTCTTTCCGCGGCAACTGGTCCCAGACCTGTGGAAGAAACGTCGACTGGTGATATCCCTTTTTGATGATAACGCCGTCGATGCCGGGTCTCAGTTTCCTCAGAAGGTCATCCGCATCTGAATAGGAGAGGGGCTTCGGATCGGTCAGGATGCTGATTTCGATCTTGACCTTCTTCCACTCATCCTTGTCAAGGGGCCTGAACCGGGGGTCCTTGAATGCGGCATTGATGGCGTTTATCCGGATCCCATCGATCAATGCTTCATGCGGGATGATATGGCCGATACAGCCTCTCAGGCTCCCCCCGATGGTCAGGGTGACAAAGGTGCCCCTCGGTTGGTTGAAAAGAGGAGACAGATCGACATCCTCCGCTTCTTTCTTCTCTTCGCCGGAAAGGGCGTGCTGGATGGTCTTCCGGGCCTCTCCTAACAGATATTTTCCCTCTTCTTCAGTCAGCCTTTCTGTATTGGACATGTCCCCCTCCTTTCCCCTCTCTTTATCCAGCGCGGTCCCTGAAGTCTTTTTCCGGGCCTCCAAAGACGCGTCATTGCCGCCACTGGCGCACGGGAAGAATGCGAGCTGAACGCCGAGCAGAATCAGCAAAATGAGCCCTTTCATCTTCATTCCTTTCAAGATCCACCGGTCCATCTTCAATCCATTCAAAACAGATCTGAAACTGATCGCTAAATGGATGGCGCATATGGTCTCACGGTCGTTCCCTGTATATCGATTCAGTTTTGTTCGCTCAACGGTTCAGCCTTTTTCACTCTTCTTTGCCTGTAAAGATGTTCACTGGAAAGTCTTTGAGTAAAATATCTACCGTGGCCAAAGGCATTTTTTCCAGCTTGGCCTGTGCGGCGAGCATTCGGTCAAATGGGTCGCGATGTGAAAGATCCCAGGCCCCTGCGAGCTGAGCGTGTTCGGCGGTGACAGGCATTGATTGAAAACCAGCCCGAATAATCCACTCGGGCACATTTCTTGCCACTTCCCCGGCCTCAGGGAGTCTCCCTAAACGAAATTTTGTTGTAATCTCCCACACCGAAGCCGCGCTCACAAATATGGCATTATTCCTGTCTTTTACAAATCTTCTAATGCCACCGGGCAATTTGTGGTCATCAAATAACCACCATAAAAAAATATGCGTATCCAGCAACATCGCTACGATTCCCAGACTTCCAATTCGTTTTCGGGCAAAGGCTCAAAAAACGCATCCGTCACCGCGCCCTTCGCAATTCCCGGAACCCGCTCTTTCACCGGAGAGAGCGGGACCAGTTTGGCGTAGGGTTTACCCGCTTTGCCGATGATTATTTCTTCGCCGGTGTGCGCCCGCGCTAACAATTTGGAAAAGGAAGTCTTCGCCTCATGCACATTAACAATATCCATAATGAATACCCCGCTTAAAGTTAGTCCACATGGTTAGTCTACATCAACGACCCCCAAAATGCAAGAAGGACTTTGAGGTGTCACGACCGGGCGAAAGCCGCGGCGTAAGGGTTTTATTACTTCTGACCTAGATTTCGACAAGTTAACCCTACCGATCTCTTTTTGAGGGTATTCGTTCTGGCTGTTCGCATAAATCCAAGTGTGCCCTCAGCTTACCGGTCCTACTTCAATGGCGGCAGGGCATCCGGAGGCACTTGTACGCGAACTGACCTTGGCTGCCTTGGCTGTCTGGTGATTAGGCCCTTTTCTTCGAGCTTCAAGATCATTTGATGTACTGTCGGCGGAGCTACCTGAAAATAGGCCTGCATGTCTGCCTCAGCAGGAGGTCGGCGGTGGATCTTCGTGTAATAGTGGATGAAGGCCAGGTATTGGCCCTGCCTTTCGGTGAACTGCAATGTCATGGATTGTTTTTTCAAGCTGCCGTCTCTACGGGCAACGAGGCCCGCTGTATGGCTGAACAGGTCCCTTGGAAATGGGGGAATCGCACCTTGCCTGAAGAGCTCAACGTGCTCCAGTGCAAGAGAACAGAACAGCGTACAGAACCTCACGGCCTCAAAACACCTTGGGTCTATGCCAACATATTCAATCTCTGCATAAATCCCGGGTTGCGCTTTTTTCAGGAGCTTTGAGAGATATGCCTCATCTTCCGTGTTTGCATGTGATACCATCTTCGTGAGCATCCTGAGTTCTGGAACCGTGAATTTCATCTGCCCCTCTGCGTATAGAGCCGGTGGGATAGGGGAATGCTCGTGCAGAACGTGCTTGGTATCTTTTGTCGGAGTATGAGTTGGACTATGAGAATGCCTCTTTTAAGCTTTTTTCAAAGCGCTGAGGCGATCTCTTCAGCCACCTTTTTTGCCGCTTCCTTCGGATCTTTTGCGTCCCGGATAGGGCGGCCGATCACCACATAATCAGAACCGTTACGGATGGCATCTGCGGGGGTGACGATCCGTTTCTGGTCGTCTTTATCGACAACGGTCCAGGCGGGTCGTATCCCCGGGGTCACCGCAATCATGTGAGGGCCGATCTCCTGTCTTACCATGGCGACTTCCAGGCCGGAGCATACCACGCCATGACACCCTGCCTCTTTTGCCATGCGCGCCTTCAAAAGGACCAGTGCGGAAATATCGTCAGCGTATTCTCGCGCATATCCCAATCTCCTCAATTTCTCCTGGTTCAGGCTGGTCAAGACCGTGATGGCCAATATTTTTGTGCCGCCCGGATTTTCCGCTGCAACGCCCTTGAGGATCTCATCTCCCTCATCGCAGTGTATGGTCACAAACTCCGGCCGGTGAACGCTCGCGGCCATAAAGGCCCTTTTGACGGTGGCGGGAATGTCATGTAGCTTCAGATCCAGGAATATTCCCACGTCGGTCCTGTCGCGTATGGCCTTGAGTATGTCGGGCCCCTCGGATATGAACAGCTCAAGACCGACCTTGAAAAGACCGACGTGGTTTGTCAGGGTCTCCACGTAGGAGAGGGCCTCACGAGAGGTGGGGAGATCCAGAGGGAAAATAATATAGTCTTTTGGTTCTTTCATGGTATATCCTCGGGTGGAATTTGAAACTGGAAACTGGAAATTCGAAACTGGTTGCGGCGTTCACAATTTTAGGCATTTTAGGCAATTGTAATTTTAGGCACTTTTCTCGTTCGATGTTGGACCTTGGACACTGGACATCTACCCTGATAAATTTAATGGACAACCACAAAAAAAGCAACTATATTGCCAACAATTCATCCTTGAGCCACCGTAGCTCAGTTGGCAGAGCACCTCACTCGTAATGAGGATGTCTGCGGTTCGATTCCGCACGGTGGCTCCAGCACATCCAACCCGCTTGCGGTCTTTACTTTTCATTTTTACTCCCAATATCATGGGTTTTGTGATATCCTCAACATCTCCGGCAGCGTTGGAAAAAGGATCCGTTTTCACCGGACGGGTGAACGCGCATCGACCATATCTCCTCGTTAGTATACCGGAATCGAAATATGAATCACGGATGACGAATTAAATACGGCAGGAGACATCCTGAGAATCTTTCAAAGGAGGCGACTTTATGGGGTTGACAGAAAAGCTGAAAAGCAATCTCGCAATCAAGGCGGTACGTAACGTCCAAAGAGGGTATACCGAGGACGAGAAGTCCCGGGGGCTGTTCAGGCCTGAAATAAGACTTGATCTCCAGCGATCGCGTTTGATGACGGAATCATTTAAAGAAACGGACGGAGAGGCCATGGTCCTGCGGCGCGGTAAGGCCCTTGCCCATGTGCTCGATCACATGGGGATATTCGTCAGAGAGTGGGAACGGATCGTGGGGTATCAGACGTCGGACCCCGAAGGACTCTATCATCCCATCGATATGAACTGGCGATCGGTCATGCGGCTGGTCAACAGCGAGGGTGGTAGGACTCTCCTGGACGATGAGGGCCGAAAGGAATTAGAGGATCTCTGTGAATACTGGAAAGGGAAATGCATGAGTGACCGGCATCAGGAGCTTTTCACCGGGGATCTTG
>CAZACO010000304.1:2742-5617 GCA_964483185.1 uncultured Desulfobacteraceae bacterium | reverse complement strand
AATCAAGACGTTTTTCCATGACGCCAATCACTTTTTTGACTACCTCATCAATATCGAGAAGCTCACTTGTAACTTGACCTATCTCTTGCATAAGCAATGCATTATTGTAACGAATTTTCATTTCATTTAAAAGGTCCCTGGCTGCATCGCCTTGAGTTTCAATGATTTTCTTTTGCTCCCTTTTCTCGAGATGCCCTGAATAGAGAAAGATACTCATGGTTATCAAGGCAAAAAGCAGAACAAGAATGAGCCAATCCATGATAGGCAAATAAGAAAAGAAGATCAAAGAGCTCAGAAAAGAGAAAATAGAAAGAAAACTACCGGCCAGTCTTAGTGAGCGAAAACGACTTTTTTCCCAGGTGATAATGTAACGACAAAATTCCCCTCCCTTGTGGATACAAGAAGGATGTTCGATTTCTGCAAATTTGTTGGTTAGAACTTTGCCAACAGCCTCTAAAAGACCCAACCTATTCTCACACTGATGGGGTTTTTCATTTGAACCCTTTTTGGGCTTTACCGTTACCTCTATTGTATTGCTATTGATCTTCCTGCTGTTGAATACAGTCGCACGCGTCATGTTGGAAGCAAATATTTCCAACATTTTGTAGGCAGAGGCGGGAGTTATGAGCCCCAATGCGTATTGTCTAAAGGTTCCGGATGCCTGGGAGGAGGCCGCAAAGCGCCCCACTTTACGGGAAAGGTGAGGGTCACCTGTCTTCTGGGTAAGCATTGCGTGAAATCGGTCTACTTGTTTTTGAGTGAACCAATGCCCCTGATCCTCCATTTCATAACGGGTGATTCCTGCGTAATCGAGCATGGAATCAATGCTTATTTCAGAATGGAATTCTTTCGCGTATTCCAAATAGTTCCTTATTAGGCTGCTATTATAAAGATGCTCATCAATGGCATTAGGAGGATCGGTAGGAGATTGAAGTGCCAATTTGTTGAATGTGTTAGAATTGTTCATGGGGATTCCGTCTTGCAATATCTACGGGCAGAAACGGCTTGAGCGGGTGCGTGGTCGCGGCTCTGCTTGGATGCTTTCTGTATCTTGTTGCAAAGCAACGAGTAAAATTTCCTGGGAAAAATAGAGGCAAGAACTCGCACTCCGCTGGTTCCCATGAACCGCATGACAGACTTCGAAATGTACATTTGCAGGGTTGGGTTATTACTTACGAACCTAAAAAACAAAATTAAGAATGTCTCGTAATTCTTTTGATAACGTATATTACTTCTGGTATAGAATCTAAACGTCTTCTCACTAAAATCTTCAATAATTCCCTCTTGAAGGGCCCTTTCATAGATGGGAGTCCCTGGAAAAAAGGCAAGAGAAAACAGATTAACTCTTGCATGGGCTGGTAAATCAAGAAGATACTGATAGGTCTTTAAGATATCATGCTTGGTTTCGTAGGGATTATCAATGATGAAATCCAGAAAAAGCTCGAGGCCATGTGTCTTTTTATAAGGCGCTATCTGGTGCACAACCTGCTGAGTCTTTGAAACCTTGATGTTTCGGTTATACACCTCATCCAGTATTCGCTGGCTTCCCGACTGGACGCCCATCTGGACAAGCTTTAAACCGGAATCCAAAAGTATTTCCAGCTTTTCCTTGCTATAGGTCTTGGCGCTCAAGGCTACTCCAAAAGGTAAGCCTACCCTCCTTTTGTATTTTTTTGCGAAATCAACCAACTGATTCTTGGGTCGCATAAAAAAGTCATCGTCTGCGAAACCTATGAGGCGAAAAAAGTCAAACTGGCCAAGGATATATTCTATCTCTTCAATAACCCGATCGACGCTGTGGAAACGCATGGAATTATGACCGAACATTGTCACATATCGGCAATTGTTACAGTAAGAGCATTTGTTGGGGCAGCCCCGAGAAGTCACAGTGTATAGCATCGGTATGTAGTAGGGGAATCCGGCGTGACGCTCCCTGAGCTTCTCCTTAGTTAATGGGAAAAGCTCGCGGTCAAGCAAGAATTGATTCTCTAAGGAGTAATCATAGTAGGGGAGACTGTCCAAATCGGAAAAAGGAGGTAAGACATCGTTTACCACTTGGGATCCATTTACGTTAAAAGCCATATTGGGCGTATCTAGGTAATTTTTTCCAGACTCCATTTTGTTAACAAGATCGAGAACGACTTCGTCACCCTCTGAATAACACACACCGTCAGCATAGCGAAGTGCGAGATCTGGCACAGAAACACAATGTGGGCCTCCCCAAATGACTTTCAAACCGGAATATTTTTTGTGAGTGTATTCGGTTACCTGTACCGCTCGAATCGAATAGCTGCTATAAACGGCGATCATTACCAGTTCGATCTCTTTTAGGATTTCGTCCAACTGTTCGAGTTCATAGGGCTCATATTCCAGAGGTTCCTGCCTGGCCAAAAAAATACTGGTTACCTGATGACCGGCTCGCTTCAGCAAGGCAGAAATCAAGCGAGAACCATCAGAAGAAAGTTGCCCGGAGACATTAATCAAGACTATTTTCATTTTCTAAATGACTCTTATTAGCGAGGGGGCTACGGACAGGTCCCCCACTTTTTACCTGTGGTTTAATCCGAATTTCTTGTGCATAAATTCCATGTATTCATTTCCGTATCGGACATTCAGGGTCCATGCATAGGATTGCTTCTCATAAGGCACAGCTTTGCCTTTAACATACTCAAACGGCTGCAATAGTATCGGCATCTTAACCATAGGAGACTTGCTGACCAACTGGACATTTTTCGCCGCCCTTTTTCATTCTGGCGTTTAGCGCCTCCATCGCCCTGCGGTCTTGAACAAGCGCCCCTTCGAGGCTCCTGGGCCATCTGACAAAGCAGGCCACCGATTTTGTCCTTCTTGAGACGATTAAAACGGCACTTTTTGC
>CAZACO010000304.1:0-2642 GCA_964483185.1 uncultured Desulfobacteraceae bacterium | reverse complement strand
CAAAGCAGGCCACCGATTTTGTCCTTCTTGAGACGATTAAAACGGCACTTTTTGCATCCCGCGGGATGTCAGGATCAAATTTCAACCCTCAAAATATTCAAGATATCCCTGTAGTTGAGATTTTAGTCTTCCTTGAACTCGAACAAATATTACCCTCTTTTAAAGGTCTCAATATGAAACAGGCTGGGCATCAGATGCATAAGCTACGAAAACCGAGAGGCATATTGGTCCCCTGGAAGATATCTATGCTATCTCGAGCAGGTCAGGCAAAATCCAGGCAGATGATGAAAAAAGACAGGTTATGATTTTCGTCCCCGACAAACGATTACCGGTGTATAAGTGAATCTTCGCGGATCAAAAAAAGATTGCCTGAACTCTGCAAGAAATCCTTCAAATTTATCTTCGTATTCTTCAAACCTATAACCTGAATTTTTTGCTGCAATTTCTACTTTCTTCATCCAATTAAACGCGTCGGTTTCTTTTAGCTCACCAAAAATACAATGATGGGCGTCGATGCGTATATCAATCTGCTCATATTTCAGATCATAAAGATAAGCATATAATTTTCTACCCACATAGGGATCAAAATTCGCATGTTTTTCTAAAAAAGACATGATTCCGTATAGTGCTTTTTCAAGTCGTGGCGATAATCCGTAATGACTAAGGCAGTTATTGTCCAAATCAACGAGGCACATGATTCCGCCCGGTTTCAAAACAGATGAGACGTTTTTTACAATATCAAAGCTATTTAAAAGATAATGCTCAAGTACAAAACGAATCCAGATAAAATCAAATGATTCTAACTTATCTAAAGGGTTGCGGATATCTCCAGTAATAAATTCCGTGCCCCCTGCTAAGTAATGCGCTTGCGCGTAATCAATTCTCTTTTGGGAGATATCGACTCCAGTGGCTGAACCGCCGGGTTGAACAAGGTTGTTCAAGCAAAATGTGGTTTTCCCCGGACCACACCCCAAATCGGCTATACGCATACCCGGCCTTATTCCAGCCCATCTTGCCAGTTCCTCAACTATTTTAGGGTCTGTTTTAAGATCTAATCGAATCGATTCCTCTTCGCCTTCCATTATATAGTTGCGATCATCCATTCGATGTATATTCCCTATCTTTCATTTATTAAAAGCGGCGAATTCTTTTCTTAAAGAACCGTAGTCATGTACTCTTCCATGTCGATTTCTTCATAATACGAAATGTCCGGCAGGTTTAACGCCTTTTTTGAAAAATCAAGTACTTTGGAGTAATCAAAGAATAAATCCGTTTTTTCGTAGTAGGTTGCAAATATCCTTTTTGGCCTAAATTCCTTGTAGCTACATGAAGTCGTTGTCAAGGGAATACTGTTTTCCGAAATGAACTTTTGTATGTCCTGATCATTGTATTTGATTAAAGGCTTATATATAGTCGGACCTCCCTTAATCTTTAGCAGAGGATAAAACCGCTGGGCTGTTTCAATGAATCTCTCATCAGAGCTTTTCTCCCGTAAGGAACTCGAATAACTTTTATCAGAAAAAGTGGCTCTTGATATATGTTCGAGCGTTGCACTCACAAGGTCCCAAAGAGAATAACTCATTATTATCACAATCGAATTCCAATCCGAAATCATCCGGCCTAATTGAGATAGGAGAAATTTTTTTTTCATCTGGATACATGTTAAACATGGAGTTTGTCCATCTCTTAGCGCTTCAGCTAAACATTCGTCTGAAACCGGCACTTTGTGCCAATTGATCCTTACATTCCTTTTGTGCCAGAAGGACTCGATCTTTTTTACGTCGCCGGCTGAATATACATGAGCGGGGAAAAAAACTGCGTGAGCTTCACAGCTAAAATCAAATTCTTCAGCGGCCCTCTGAATAAGGTATAAGACTACAGATGAATCCTTGCCACCTGAATAGGGTATCATCACTTTTTTATCAGACAAATCTTCCAATATAGTCTGGTTATCTGTCTTCCAGGTGGAATAATTTAAGCGAGATATCATCTGTAGCCTCCATTCATCTTAATATCAAGGTAACTTGAGTGACACTTCCAGCGATAGTGATAAGAACTTGCTTTTCCGCGCAAAAACCATAGAGAAATCCCCCTTGTTAGTCAAGGAAAAAGCAACCACAACATATGGGGCATCAGGCCGGATTGCAGTTCAGAGGTTCTTCTGAATATAGGTTGGCCATGGCCGAAAATGACGGTTAGTATCAATTTTGCCTAACAAGAATCTATACAATAACAAAAGGTCGTGGTTCGCTCTCCAAATTCAAGACTCCGATACCCCGGCTATTGGTATCATAATAAAAGGTCCTACCGCTTACAAAGGCTTTGGATAAAACATCCCTATTATTTATGGGTGTAAGGTCGGCTTTCTCAGGGAAATGGACAGTCGGGACGCAAAACCTGCTACATTCTTGACAGACAAACAGTGATTTGTCGCCATCACTAACCCGCAATGCATAGACACCCCCCTTAAAAACAGTTCGGTCTCTCCCGGTTTTCCAGATCGATTTATTTTTTATCTTGACATCAAGGTCGAAGGGCGTATAATCCACAGCCTTTGGAGTCTGAGGCTCATTTGATTAAACACAAATTGAGAGAAGGTCCATGGTATTTTGGCGGGTTCCGTTTGATTCGGAAGAAATTCA
>CAZACO010000303.1:0-5618 GCA_964483185.1 uncultured Desulfobacteraceae bacterium | reverse complement strand
CCCTTATTACTATATGCTCATTTTCGGCATTATCATGGTGGCGGCGATTCTATACATGCCAGACGGTTTGGTGGGGCTGATACAAAGCATATGGAAACGAATTTCAGGGAGGAAACATGCCGATACTTGAAGGTAAAGGAGTGACCAAGTATTTCGGGGGGCTGGCCGCCGTATCCAATGTGGATTTCAAGGTGGAACAGGGCGAGGTTCTCGGTCTGATTGGTCCCAATGGGGCCGGTAAAACAACCCTCTTCAATTTGATTTCGGCTGCCCTTCCTACCAAGTCGGGAATCATAAAATTCAAGGGTGAGGACATTACCGGCCTGAAACCTTATCAGATCTGCAGAATGGGCGTGGCGAGGACCTTTCAAACGGTGAAGGTCTTCGGCAATATGCCGGTTTTTGACAACGTCTTGCTGGGCGCGTTTTTTGGAACTTCAACCAATATCTCCTCGCCGGAGGCCATCGAGAAAACCACTGAGTTACTGGAGGTTGTGGGTCTGGCCGAAGTGAGGGCGATCCCGGCCAAGGACCTGACCTTAGCCAACCAGAAGCGACTTGAAGTCGCCCGAGCCCTGGCCACTGGACCGGAAGTGTTACTCCTGGATGAAATTATGGAGGGGTTAAACTCGACCGAGGTCACCCGGGCTATGGAATTGGTCAAGCAAATTCAGGACAGGGGGATTACCGTAATTATGATCGAACACGTGATGAGGGCCATCATGAATGTTTGTGAACGTATCATGGTGCTCCATCACGGTGCAAAGATTGCTGAAGGGACGCCCCAGGAGATTGCCACCAGCAAAACCGTGATTGAAGTATACTTCGGAGAGCAGGCGGACGCTGGAATTTAGCGATATCGATGTCTTCTACGACACAGGAAGACGCATCCTTCATGAAATGGAAGGGGAAAAGCGCCTGCTGTTGCGGATACCGATTTCCGCTGAGCCAAGGAGATGAAACTCAGGGTCAAGCTATATGGGACTTTCGGAAGGCGTTTCCCCGGTTACCGGGCCTCACAGGGTCTGGAGGTTGAAATACCCCCGGAGACATTGGTGAAGGATCTTCTGACCCTCCTGGAGATTGACGAAAACCTAGGGGGAGTGGTGGTTATGGATGGTCGAATTCTCAAAGGGAATGACCCAATTCCTTCGGGATGTGAGGCACAGATCTTCCAGGCCGTTCGCGGCGGATGAACCTTTCTTAACCGTGAATAGTCAAAGAAAGGCGGACAGCGGAAAACCATGACGAACGATGAGGCGGTCAAAAAAAAAGTGCAGGAACTGGCTGAAAGAAAGTGGAATATGCCGGCCATTGAGGCCAGGTACAAAAAACTGGCCAAAAAAGGGATCCCCGGAAAGAGTCTTCGCCGGGATGAGGTCCTGGCACACGAAAATTTGAGCGAGCCCTAAGATCTGCGGCATTCCGATTTTTGCAACGTTGGCCGTTGGTGAAGTGACACAAGAATAATCTCAATTTTTGCATTTAAAAGGAGGTAATAGCTATGGCAGGGGAATTGGCGAAATTGCTATCGGATTTGAAAGAGCCGGAGGCAATAGAGTTTGTTGAAAACGCCCTGGAACAGGGGACCGATCCTCTGGATCTGTTGGAGGGGGCCAAAGAAGGGATGAATATCGTGGGCCAGCGATTTGCCGATTCAGATTATTTCATCCCTGACCTCGTTTTTTCAGGAGAAATCTTGAAGCGCATCGTCGCAATCCTCGAACCCCACCTTAAGAGCGGCAAAGGTGAAGAAGCTAAACGGCTGGGAAAGGTCATTATGGGAACAGTGGCCGGTGACATCCATGACATCGGGAAAGACCTGGTAGTCTTTATGCTGGATGTCAGCGGATTCGAGGTTACGGATCTGGGTATTGATGTGCCGGTTCAGAGATTTGTGGATGCCATCAAAGAGACCGGCAGCAAGGTGGTCGGAATGAGCGGGTTTTTGACCCTGGCGTTTGATTCCATGAAAGAAACCGTAGAGGCCATCCAGAAAGCAGGGCTGCGGGACGACGTGAAGATAATGATCGGAGGCGGCCAGATCGATGAACAGGTCAGGCGTTTTACCGGTGCCGATGCCTATGGAAAAGACGCTATTGAGGCCGTTACACTGGCCCAGCGATGGATAGGAGGATAAGGCAATGGAAAAGAAATGGGAAGAGATGTCAGCAGATGAAAAGCAGGAGGCCCAGTTTCAAAAATTGCTTGCGCCCAAAGACCCTGAGGGGAATGACCTTCAGTTCCAAAGCCAGGAAGCAGAGGCTGCCTATAAGGGAAGCATCAATAGACTAAAGGATGCCATCCAACTGAAAAAGCTTCCAGACAGGGTGCCGGTCACCCTATTTCCGAGCATGTTCCCTTACAAGTATGCCGGAATCACTCCTCAGGAGGCCATGTATGACTATGAAAAATGCGTCGCGGCGTATAAGAAATTTGTCCTGGACTTTAAGCCGGATTTGCCCATGGGCGCTGCAGGGCCAGGCCCGGGAAGGTTTTATGAGATCCTTGACTATAAGCTATATTCCTGGCCGGGCCATGGGGTTGCCCCTGAACACAGCTACCAGTGCAATGAAGCAGAATACATGAAGGCCGAGGAATATGATCTTTTGATTAGCGATCCATCCTTCTACTTCAGAAATTTCTACTTGCCGCGCGTATTCGGAAAGCTGGAGCCCTGGAGTATGCTCCCTCCTCTCACCGGAATACTGGAAATGTATGGTGTTGCCTTCAGTTTTATCCCCTTTGGGCTTCCCCCTGTTCAAGACGCCTATAAGGCCCTCTTTGAGGCCGGGGCTGAGGCCCTGAAATGGGCTATGGCGGTGGGCGGGATCGACGCTGAGCTGGCAACCTTGGGATTTCCGAATATCTTCGGTGGATTCAGCAAGGCGCCCTTTGACGTCCTCGGTGACACCCTCAGAGGCACCAAGGGAGTCATGATCGATATGTATCGGCAACCCGATAAGCTTCTGAAGGCCTTGGAAGCCATAACACCGATCATGATCGGTCTGGGCTTAGGTGCAGCGCAACAGACCGGAAAACCGTTTATCTTCATGCCGCTGCACAAGGGTGCCGATGGATTTCTCTCCGATGCGCAGTTCAATAAATTCTACTGGCCCACCCTTAAGCAGGTTATGCTGGGTTTGATCGACGGGGGATGCATCCCGTTGCCTGCAGCCGAGGGGGGCTACAACACGCGTTTGAAGTACCTCCAAGAACTGCCAAAAGGGAAAACCTTATGGATGTTCGATCAGACAGACATGGCTACGGCCAAGGAAATGGTGGGCGACACCCTTTGCCTCCTCGGCAACGTTCCGTCCTCCCTGTTGAAATTGGGTACGCCCCAGGACGTGCGGGATTATGCCAAAAAACTCATTGATACCGCCGGCAAAGGCGGCGGGTTTGTCATGTGCAACGGGGCCTTCTTTGATGAAGCAGCGCCTGAAAATGTGAAGGCCGTGACCGACTTCACCAAGGAATATGGGGTATACAAATAGCCGGTAGGGGCCTGACGTCAGAAGTGAAACATGAAGCACACGCACCACGCATCACGTTTCGGCCCGAAGGGCTTCGTCTGAGGCCTCAAATAGCCCTGTGAATTTGAGGAGTGAATGCATGCTTATTGTGGGTGAACGGATCAACACGAGCCGTCATCAGATCAACGAGGCCGTGGCCCGTCGGGACGCAGCAGCCATTCAGGCGGAAGTGCGGTTACAGATAGAAGGCGGCGCCGATCTGATCGATGTAAACAGCGGATCCCGCCGGGATTCTGAAGTGAATGACCTGCTCTGGCTGATCGACATGATTCAGGGTGATTTTCCACAAGTCCGGCTCAGTATCGACAGCCCCTATCCGGACAGCATGAAAAAAGTCCTGGATAGGGTCAAACTCCCGCCCATGCTCAACTCCACCACCGGCGAAAGGTCTCGCTTAGAGGCAATGTCCCCAATTATCCAGGTCAGGGAGTGCGATATCGTGGCCCTCTGTATCGATGACCGCGGGATCCCAAAGACGGCCGGGCAAACCGTGGAGAATGCCGTCCGGCTGGTATCGAATCTGAAGGGTCTGGGTGTGGATCGGAAAAGGATCTATCTGGATCCCGTGATCCAGGCGGTCAGCACCAATACCCGTTCGGGGATGACGGCCCTTGACGCCATTGATGGGATCCGGCGTGAGCTGGAGGGGGTCCATATTATCAGCGGCCTCTCCAATATCTCCTTCGGGTTGCCGAACCGATCGCTGGTGAACAGGAGTTTTCTGACCCTGAGCATGGCGGCCGGGCTCAATGCGGTCATCCTGGATCCTTCAGACAGAGGGTTGATGAGCGCATTGAAGGCCACCGCTCTCCTGCTGGATAAGGATCCCTGGTGCCAGGCATACACACGGGCCTTTCGAGAAGGAACGCTGGACACATAAATCCGACGACGTCTCTAACACGATCATCCTCTTTAGAGAGGAACCGTTTCGAGAGAGGATCCATCGCCTTGCCCGCGAATCACGCCATGACAACGATGATCGCCTGCAGGACCGTGATCGAAGAAATGGAGTCCCTGCTGCCAGCTGGCATGGCGGTTGAGACCTTGGTGTCAGGGCTTCATCTCTGTTCGGACAAACTGAGGGAGACACTGCAGGCAAGAATTGATGATATCACCGCCCATACCGAAACCATTATTTTAGGGTACGGGTTGTGTTCCATGGGAGTGGTCGGTCTCAAGGCCGATCACAGCACACTCATCATCCCCCGGCTGGACGACTGCATCGGCATGTTTCTTGGGTCCCGGAAGGCGTATTCAGCGGAACTTGAGAAGGCACCGGGGACCTATTTTCTGTCCAAAGGGTGGATAAAGGCGGGGATTACCCTTGTGGACGAATTGAAGAGAATGGAAGACCGCTACGGCAAAGGCCGCGCGGACCGGGTCATGAAACGAATGCTTCAGCATTATACCCGCCTTGCCTTTATCGATACGGGCGCACCGGATCAGGCGTCATACCGACAATTTGCCCGGAAGGCTGGAGAGACGCTCCATCTCGCCTATGAAGAAATCAGGGGGACCCGCACCCTCCTTGAAAAGATAGCCAACGGTCCGTGGGATGATGATTTTGTTGTAGCGGGTCCCGGGCGGACGGTCTCTCTTAGAGATTTCGGCATGGCCTGACCCGGGAAGAAAACGGCAGCAGATGCCGCACGAAAAACACCGGGGAGGCCCCCTACATCGCTCCCCCCCTGATCCAGACGCCAAGAAAAATATTTGGGTTGTTGCTCACTCTGATGTGAAAAACCTGGAGGTTCAAGTGGAAGAAATCAAAAAAATGAAAACAGTCTGTCGAAGCTGCCATGGGGGATGCGGTGTCATCGCCCATGTGAAAGACGGAAAAGTGATCAAGGTGGAAGGCGATCCGGATTCGCCCATCAGCCATGGGTCACTCTGTTCCAAGGGGCTGGCCATTACTCAATTGGCCTACCATCCTGACAGGGTCCTTTACCCCATGAAGAGAACCGGGAAACGATGGGACAAAATTTCCTGGGACGAGGCATTGGATACCATTGCCGACACATTCAACGAAATAAAGGCCCAATTCGGGGCCGAGGCCATCGTGATCGGACAGGGGACCGGCCG
>CAZACO010000302.1:0-5622 GCA_964483185.1 uncultured Desulfobacteraceae bacterium | reverse complement strand
TGCTTCTTGGCCTTGTCTGTGATAATGAAAACCGAACCCATGACCAGGGCCGCAACCAGGCACGAAACAGTAAGGCCAACGGTGATACGAATAATTTCCTTCATAATTCAGACACCTTTTTGAGGTGCAAAACGCTTGGGTCTAAACCATCCCTCTAATGCCGGTACCAGCGGGTTCATGAGCAGAATCGCATAGCAAACACCCTCCGGGTACCCCCCTTTCAAACGGATGAGGACCGTCAGGGCGCCCACGCCCGCCCCGAAGATCAGCTTTGCCGTACTCCGGGACGGAGAGGTTACGTAATCGGTCGCCATGAAAAAGGCCCCCAGAAAAACACCACCGGAAAGCACGGCCAATAAAGGGTTGCCCGTAAAGAGGCTCTCCCCGCCAAATACCCAGGTGAAAAACCCGACGGAGACGATGATCGATACAGGGATATGCCAGGTGATATATCTCTTGTAGATAAGAAAAAGGCCGCCGATCAAAAGGAGGAGGGCGGATGTCTCACCGATGCAGCCCGGCCTCCATCCCACAAAGAAATCAGCATATATCGTGGACATGGACCCGAATTTTTCCATCAGCGCACTCGCGCCATAATGCTTCAGGACATAAAGCGGCGTGGCCGAGGAGACCGCATCAATCCCTGTGCCCATATACTTGAAAACGGCCGCATCCCGGATGGGTGTAAGCCAGGCAGAGGTCATCGCGACCGGAAAGGTTGCCATCAGGAAGGCCCGGCCGATGAGGGCCGGATTAAATATGTTGAATCCGATCCCACCCAACAGATGCTTGGCCACGTAAATGGCCATGACAGCGCCCAAGATGGGGATCCAGTAAGGGACGCCGGGAGGGATGACATATGCCATCAGAAGTCCGGTAATCACGGCACTCCCATCCCTGATCGTCACGGGGCGGTGCAGCAGTTTTTGCGAAACGGCCTCAACAGCAACACAGCTGATGACACTGATAAGTGTAATAATGAGCGTCTGAAGGCCGAATATAAAGATAGATAGGATAAGCGGCGGAAGGAGGCAGGCCACAACTGTCCACATGATCTTTTCAACGGATTCCCCGCTCTTTATATGGGGCGATACTGAGACCGTCAACAACGGGTGCCCGGCCACAGGGGATACGCTGATGTTTTCTTCCCTTTCGATGGCGTTACTCCTTAACAGAATCTATTTTTTCGCCTTCATTTTGGCTAAACGGATAAACTGGACCAGGGGGCGTTTTGCCGGGCAGGTATAGGCGCAACACCCGCACTCAAAGCATTCAAATACCCCGAACTGTGATGTATCCCCGGCACGCCCTGCCTCCACGTAAATACCGATCTCGTTGGGTGACAGCCCCATGGGGCAGGCATCTAAACACCACCCGCAACGGATACACTGGCCGTGAGCCCGGGTATCGATTTCATCGTCTGTCAGGAACAGGACCCCGGACGTGGTCTTTGTAACAGGGATGTCCAGGGTGGAAACGGCGAAGCCCATCATCGGCCCGCCCAGGATCACCTTGGTCAGACCGGGTCTTGTTCCCCCCAGGAAGGTGACGATATCGCTGAGCCGGGTCCCGATTTTTACCAAAAGATTGGCCGGCCTTGCAATGCCGCGACCCGAAATCGTGACGACCTTCTCGTACAGGGGCTTTTCCAAGACGACGGCGTCGTAAATGGCCTTGGTGGTTCCCACATTCTGAACGATGACGCCCACGTCAAAAGGGAGCCCGAAACCGGGAACACGCCGACCGGTGATGCTCTGTATCAGTTGTTTTTCCGACCCCTGGGGGTATTTCACCTTTAGAGGATGTATTGTGATGTTGAAGCCGTTGGATGAGGCCTTGTCACAAGTTTTTTTCAGGGCTTCAATGGCGTCAGGCTTGTTGGCTTCGATTCCGATATGGCAGTCTCTTATCCCCAAGATGGTCAATATGACCTTTGCCCCTTCGGTGATCTCTTCAGGATGTTCAAGCATGAGACGGTGATCGGTGGTGAGATAGGGCTCGCACTCAGCACCGTTCAAGATCAGGGTGTCTACCTTTGCCTCAGGGGGCGGGGAGAGTTTGACATGGGTGGGAAATCCGGCCCCCCCGATCCCTACGATCCCGGCCTTTTTGACCCTTTCAAGCAGTTCGTCTCTTGAAAGCGATTTCCACTCAGAGGGCGACCGCTCGCTCGGTTTGGCCTCCGGGTCCGTCTGGATGATAACGGATGGGGCGCTCACCGAGATCGGATGCGCCGAGGTGCCGATATTCTTCACTTTTCCGGTTACGCTGGCGTGGATATTGGCGCCAAGGCCTTTCTCCACTTCTCCGATCAGATCTCCTTCGATGACCGGGTCCTTTTTTTTAACAAGAGATCTGCAGGGAGCGCCAAAGTGCTGGTTGAGTAGGATTTCTACCTCTTCAGGAATGGGGAGGATTTCAATCGCCGAATGCTCTGTCAATCCTTTTGATTCAGCGGGGTGTACGCCACCTTTTGGAAACGTAAACAGTGATTCGTTCATATCTCTGCGAGAACTAAGCCGAAAGTTGATTTACTTTTATGTGGTTGAAGCGCATTTTCTATAATCAGGATCAGTGACCCTTGTCAAGTGATTTCCCCTTACGGTCGAAAAGCTTTCTGGCCCTGAGGATGTCTCGTCCGATCTGGTCAGCCAGGTCTTTTATGGATCCGAACGGCCGTTCATCCCTTAATCGCTCGATAAATCTGACCTGGATGTTTTGCCCAAGGAGATCTCCTTTAAAGTCAAGGATATGGGTCTCAACCGAAAAAGGGCCTTTACCGAAGGTCGGGTTGTAGCCGATGTTGGTTACACCGTTAAGGATTTGATTGTCTATAATGACATGTACGGCGTAAACCCCCAGCTTGGGGACCAGTTCATCAATAAGCTCGAGATTGGCGGTGGGAAAGCCCAAGAGCCTGCCCCCTCTGTTTTTTCCCCTGACCACGGTCCCGCAGATCTGGTAGTCTCTGCCTAACAGTTCCCTGGCCTCGGTGAGATTCCCTTCCTGGACCAGCTTCCGGATGGATGTGCTTGACACCAGTTTGTTCCCCACATGGACCGGGTCCACCACGTGTACCGTAAACCCGAAGGTCTCGCCCGTTTCCTGGAGGAATTGAATGTTGCCTTCTCGTTTGTGTCCGAAGGTGTAGTCGTACCCGACAACGATCTCCTTAACGCCGATCTTGTCCACCAGAATATCCTGAACAAAATCAAGGGCCGAGATGGAGGCAAACGCTTCTGTAAATGGTAAACAGAAAATCACGTCAATATTCGCGTCCTCTATCAACTCCAGTTTTTGCTGCGTCAGGGTGATTAACCGGGGTCCGTTCCCGGGCTTGACCACCTTTATCGGATGCGGATCGAATGTAATCAGCGCAGATTGGCCGTCGATCAATTTGGCCCGTTCCTTTACCTTATCAAAAATGGCCAAGTGACCCTTATGTACGCCGTCAAAATTCCCGATCGTCAAAACAGGATTTCGAAGGGGTTGTTTGAGTTGTTTCAGATCAAAAATAACAGACATTGTTAATAAAATACTCCAGGTCTTAGAGGGTTTCGGTGCCAAAAGAGGGTTATGGCCGGAAAACCGCGCCGATCGAACCAGGACAAAATATATTGACAAACATAACTTAATAGTATAACTTTACGTATAAAAAATATCAACCTCATTTTCACGCCGAAGTGGCGGAACTGGTAGACGCGCTAGGTTCAGGGTCTAGTGGGCGAATGCCTGTGCGAGTTCGAGTCTCGCCTTCGGCACCAAATAAATAAGGCGCAATCCCAATCGGTTGCGCCTTATTATTTTTCAAAAGCCTTCAGCCTTCGAGAAGCGGGTTGTTTCTAAATATAGGTGAACTTTTTCCAGAAGTCCTTATCCTTTTTTTGCCAGTCAGGGCCAAAGGTTCGCTCATAAAATGGACCCAACCTGTCCAGCCAACGCCACCAGAAGCTCTTCCCCTTTTCCTTTGCCTCCAGAATATCGTTCAAGAACACTTGAATGTTGGCCATTTCCTCTTTCGGTACATACGAAGCCGCGCCTTCATTGTACGACTTTGCCGTATCTTCCGGGCTCAGGGCATGGGCCGTCAGCATAACCGGTATCACCCCTTTATCCCCGGCTATCTCCAACAAACGGTAACCGTCAACGCCCATAATATCAAGGATCGCCAGATCAAATTCCTGGTCTTCAAGATATTTCTTGGCCTCCTCAAAGGTCGTCGCTTTTGTTAGATCGCACATGGGGAGCAGTTCTTCCAAAGCCTCTAGGACATCCGGCTCATCATCAACGATGAGGATCCGTTGTCCTTCAATGAGATCCCTTTTTGTCACCATTGCACCTCCTGTCGTGCAGAGTTTCCAGCCTATTCACATGCAAGATAAAATAATAATTTATGCGCTTGAGTCAAGAGAAATCAAGGGCCAACGGGGGATGGCATCAGACAAAACATCCCGCTGAAACCGGTTAGGGCTCGCGCAAAAATAAGAGCCGTAGGTTTTATAGATGGGTGCACTGAAAAGCGTTGAGGTCAAATAATTAAGATGCGAGCCTGTTGCCCCATCGAATCGGGACAATCGGCGGGTTTCGAATGGTATTCTCGAGACATAGACCGAATCAGAAGGTAATGATCTCGAATCCGTTATCACGGTATGATGCCATGCCGGGATGGCCGGACATATCGTCGAGAAGGGTCAGTCCCTGCTCCTTTGCCGCGTCAAGGGTTCCCAGTTTCCCTGAACAGGCCATGCAGACGCCTTCAATAAGACCCGCCTCCAGATTCTTTTTCCACAATCCATGCAAGGGATTTTCGGGTTTCACCAGTTCGGGAACCAGTTTGACCGAAGACCCTTCAATAATGATTTTCGCTTCGTGACCCTTGGATTTCATGTCCAATGCATTCAACAGCACATGGATGAAGCACATGGGATCACCGTTAAAGACAAACAGGGCGAATTTCTTCATGATCTAACTCCTCTATGTTTTTTTGGCCTTTCACCTGACGCCGCGTCATGGGCGCGTTATCTTTTATCACACAATAGCAGTCAACAACAGACCCCATTTGATTAATTGTACAGTTTCATATCAAATCCCCAACGTAATGTATAAAAGCATAACGTCCCCATTTGCTCATTTTATTCACTAACAAGATGTGACACCATCCCCATCAAAAACATCCCTTTTCTTTTCCGCCGGGACGTGGCATACAATGAGAAAGCTGCGAACACGGTTTTTGGCAGAATCCTTATAGAAAAGACAGCCTATGCACATGTATCGGAAAGGTGAAAAAACACAGTCTCACCCATGGGTCGTGTTCGGTGTCATTGCAGGATGTTACCTGTTTGTCTATTTTCATCGGGTATCCACTTCCGTTATCGCCCCCGACCTTCTGGAGGCATTTCATACCAATGCCACCGGCCTTGGGTTCATGTCGTCCATGTATTTCTATCTGTATGCCCTGGAACAGCCCATGGTGGGCTATCTCTCGGACCGGTTGGGACCGAGGCGGGTGGTGGGATATTGGTCCCTTTTGGCCGGAGCCGCAACCATTTTATTTGGCCTGGCCCCCTCTATTGGTTGGGCCTCGGTATGGCGGGCCGTGATCGGTTTCGGGGTAGGCGGGGT
>CAZACO010000301.1:0-5674 GCA_964483185.1 uncultured Desulfobacteraceae bacterium | reverse complement strand
AACATATGGCAGAAGACCTGTATCCCGAAGTGGCAAAACTTCTGCGAAGTGCCCATCTGCATAAGCTTCAAGGCCGCCGGCCCGGCGAGCAACAGGCGAAACCTTCCAAAGGTGTCGGAAATTCAGAGAGGAAATAGCATGTTTATCCTTGGCATATCCTGTTTTTATCACGACAGCGCTGCATGCCTCGTTCACAATGGAGATATCTTAGCAGCCGCCCAGGAGGAGCGTTTTTCAAGGATAAAGCATGATCCCAGGTTTCCAAAAAACGCCATCCAATACTGCCTGACACAAGGGGAAATTTCAGCACAAGATCTGGATTATGTCGTCTTTTATGATAAACCATTTTTAACCTTTGAACGACTTCTCTTGAGCTATCTGACGGTAGCCCCTAAAGGCCTGCGCTCCTGGTTAGAGGCCATGCCCCTCTGGTTGGGTCGAAAGATTCACATTCCAAAGGTGATATACCAGGAGACGGGCTATGAAGGCGACGTCCTCTTCACAGAACACCATGAGGCCCATGCCGCCTCCGCCTTTTACCCCTCGCCTTTTGAGGAAGCCGCCATTTTGACTGTCGACGGCGTGGGAGAATGGGCCACAGCCGCCTACGGATTTGGCAAAGGCAAAGACATCACGCTTCTCAAAGAGCTGCATTTTCCTGATTCTCTGGGCCTCCTCTATTCCGCCTTTACCTACTTTACCGGTTTCAGGGTGAACTCAGGAGAATACAAGCTCATGGGCCTGGCCCCATACGGCGTGCCGAAGTATAAAGACCTTATCCTGGATGAGTTGATCGACATGAAAGAAGATGGCTCTATCCGACTGAATATGTCCTATTTTGATTTTCTGGGGGGCCTCCGCATGACCCACAGGCGGTTCGCCAGACTCTTCTCAGGACCCCCCCGTAGGCCTGAGAGCGAAATAACCCAGAGAGAGATGGACATGGCCGCAAGCATCCAGGTGGTTATTGAAATGGCTGTCTTGAGAATGGTAAGACATCTTTACAAAGAAACAAATCAAAAATATCTCTGTCTTGCAGGGGGGGTGGCCCTCAACTGTGTTGCTAACGGCCACATTCTTCGGAAAGGACCTTTTGAGAACATCTGGATACAACCGGCTGCCGGCGATGCCGGGGGAGCATTAGGTGCGGCCCTGTCGGTGTGGCACCGCTATCTTGAAAACAAACGGCCCGCACCCAACGGAGATGACAGGCAGCAAGGTTCCTATCTGGGCCCTTCCTTCTCAAACAAAACGGTTGAGGCCTTTCTTGAAAAAAACAGTCGTCCCTATCACCGACTGACAGGTGATACAAGGGCACGAACCATTGCACAATTGATTGCGGATGGAAAGATCGTGGGATACATGGCAGGACGCATGGAATTTGGACCCAGGGCATTGGGCGCCCGGAGCATCCTTGGAGATCCCAGACGGAAAGAGACCCAGACGGTGATGAACCTCAAAATAAAGTACCGGGAATCTTTCAGGCCGTTTGCCCCTTCGGTTTTGGAGGAGAAGTCATCCGAATACTTTGATCTGGACAGACCCAGTCCCTATATGCTTCTGGTGGCAGCAATAAGAGAGGAACGACGCCTTCCCCAACCTTCGAGGAACACCCTCTCCATGTTGGAGCGCCTCAATGTGAAACGGAGTGATATCCCTGCAATTACCCATCTGGATTATTCCGCCCGCATCCAGACTGTGGGGCCGAAACATAAACCCGACTATTATGAGATTATCTCAGAATTTGAAAAGATCACGGGCTATGCCGTTATCGTGAATACCAGTTTCAATGTAAGGGGCGAGCCGATTATCTGTTCCCCCAAAGATGCATATCAATGTTTTATGCGCACGGAGATGGATGTGCTGGTCATTGAGGATTGCCTTTTATTTAAAGAAGAGCAGCCTGAATGGAAAGAAAACGGAGATTGGCGAAGTGAACTCCAGCTCGACTGACGTCCGGCAGATAACCAGGTTCGGGATTATTGCATTTCTCTTTTTCGGATGCTTGTTCGCCCTGGGTCTCTGGGCCGAAAAGCGGATCCCAACATTCCTTTTTGGCTTCTTGTCTATTCTCGGGGCAGGATTTATTTGCGCACCCCGGCAACTGGCCCCTGTTTATAGACTTTGGCTCAACATCGCCCATTTTATCGGCCGCATTTTTACTGTAATAATTCTCATCCTGGCCTACTATTTGGTGATCATACCCTCGGGCCTGATAAAACGGCTCTTTGGCGGACGTCCCATCCGGCTCAAACCTGACAGGGATGCATCGTCTTATTGGGTGGCGAGGGACGAGCCGGCACAGCCAAAGGAGCGTTTTTTGAAGCGGTATTAGCTGAAGCGGCGGGCATATCCTGACATAACCGATTGATCGTACGCGTATCGAAGCTTGAGAACACGTAACGACACACGAGGAGGAAATCGATACAATGGCAAAACAGTCCATTATCAGTGAGTTCTGGGAGTTTTTGAAATTCAGAAAGCGCTACTGGCTTCTTCCCATCGTCCTGGTGCTCCTCCTGTTCGGTGCCTTGATTGTCTTCACCGAGACCAGTGCGGTAGCACCGTTCATCTATGCGCTCTTCTAAACCTTCCAAAAGGAGATCTTTTGAAAAGTTCTTAGACGCCTGAAAACCATTGGGCCTGACGGAATAAGGAAGGAAATCTCTTAGGGGATGGTCAAGTGAGGAAAAGAAAATGAAGGTAATAGTAACCGGTGGATGCGGTTTCTTAGGTTCCCATGTGTGCGAGTTTTATCGCCGAAAAGGGGCGGATGTCATATCTTACGACAACATGACCAAATACGAGCTGAATAGAACCGGTTTTCAGGCTGAGAATGCCAGAGATTACAACTGGAACTGCTTGGAGCGTCTCGGGGTTGAAATGGTAAAGGCCGATGTGAGGGATATTGAGGCGCTAAGTGACTACGCCCAAGGATGCAGCTACATCATCCACACTGCAGCACAACCTGCCATGACAATCAGTTGGGAAGACCCCCTGTTGGATATCTCAACAAATGTAATGGGAACCTTCAATGTCCTTGAGACCGCAAGGAAGCTCGGCATCCCTGTGGCCTCATGTGCGACCATACATATCTACGGAAACAGGATCAACGACGACCTTTCAGAAGAAGCGAAACGATATCGCCGGACTCCTCAGAGTATTGATGAAAATCATCCGACGTTGGAGGGTACCCTCAGCCCTTTGCACGCATCAAAGGCTGCTGGTGACATCTATGTTAAGGCCTATATTGACACTTACCATATGGAAGCTGCCAGCTTTCGTCTCACCGGGATATACGGGCCGCGCCAGTTCGGAGGCGAAGACCACGGCTGGGTTGCCAACTTTGCTATTCGCAGCGTCTTGGGCTGGCCCATTACCATCTTTGGGACCGGGAAACAGTTGAGGGACATACTATATGCCACCGATGTTTGCGAGGCATTCGATGCCTTTTTCAGGGCCCGAAAACCTGGCATCTACAATATCGGGGGAGGTCCTCCAACGGCTATATCGCTCCTTGAATGCATCGACGTCCTTCAGGATATCCTGGGCCGCAGGCCGGATGTTCAGTTTCAGCCGGACCGTTACGGAGACCTGAGGTATTTTGTCTGCAATACAGAAAAGGCAAAAAAAGAGCTTGGTTGGGCATCCGACATCATGCCGGAAGACGGCATCCGGAGGCTCGTGGAATGGATCCGTAAAGAAGAGGACATGTTCATGGGACCAGAAAAATAGGGGAGGAAATCATGAAGGCCCTGATATTGGCCGGTGGCCGCGGAAACAGAATCAACGAATTTTCGGAAAATCAGAACAAGTGCATGATGCCCTTTCGCGGGAAACCGCTGATACAGCATGCCCTTGAAAGGATCACGGAAACCGACCTCCCTGAAATAATTATCGTCGTGGGATATAAGGCGGAAGATATCATAAACCATTACGGGATTTCGTTTCGAGACAAGCGTATCCGTTATGTTATCCAGAGGGAACAAAAGGGGCTCGTCCATGCCATTGGATGTGCCGGGGATCTGTTGGAAGGTGAGGATTTCATGCTGATGCTGGGAGATGAAGTGATGGCCAATGCCAGAGGGAAGGAGATGCTCCAGCTTTTTCAGAGCGACACCTCAATCTTCGGGATCTGTGGGATCTTGGAAGTACAGGACCGGGAACAGATCCGAAGGACATACGCCCTGGTAAAGGATGATCAGAATCGCATCTTCCGTCTGATTGAAAAACCGAGTAGGCCTTTTAACGATTTTCAGGGGACCGGCAACTGTATCTTCAGAAATCAGATACTGGACTATATTGAAACAACCCCCATACATCATGAGCGCAGCGAAAAAGAGTTGCCAGACCTGATCCAGTGCTGCATTGACGAGGGACACATTGTCAAGGCGTTTCCTGTTTGTGATCAATATGTCAATATCAACTCATTCGAAGACCTCATGATGGCCGAGAAGTTTACTGTTTGATTTCCTTAGTGATATATATAGTGCCATCCATTAAATGAATCACGACCCCCTTTTGCCGGGCTAATCCTGCCAACAAGAAGCAAGATATGGAGGCAGCTGGCGGATGTATAGGATAGATGAGTACGCTACGGACCATAGCTAAAAACACCTTTTCTCTGCTGGCCTCAAATATCATTGCGCAACTTCTCGGCTTTATTGTCACAATATATTTAGCAAGGATTCTTGGGCCTGAGGATTTCGGAAAACTCAACTTCGCCAGCGCATTTGTTGCTTATTTTTCACTCCTCTCAACTTTAGGTCTACCGATTCTCGGAATTCGTATGATAGCCAATGACTTGTCGCGCATAACTAAACTTTCCGGGGACATTTTGTCATTGAGAATGTGCCTGTCAATTCTATGCATATTATTCATCTTGCTTATTACCTGTTTTCTACAGAAACCCTACGACACCAAATATTTAATTCTATTATTCGGCATAGGACTGATACCTCAAGCCCTTCTTCTTGATTGGTCTTTTCAGGGCGCTGAACGTATGGGATATGCAGGGCTTTCAAACATAATAAGGTCTATCATATACTTGTTACTGGTTTTTCTGTTTGTGAAAAGCACACCACAGATTTTTGCTGTTCCTTTGTCGCTTTTTATTGGAAGCGTTGCTGCTTCTATCTTTTTATTTTTAGTTTTCATTTCTGAGTTTGGTAATACCTGTTTAACCTTTGATATGCATTTGTGGCGGAGTTTAACGAGACAAAGCCTGTCCGTCGGTTTTGCCTTGATGATTACTCAAGTATTCTTTAACATTGATATCATAATGCTTTCCTTTTTCAAAAATGACAAGGCGGTCGGTTATTATACGTCTGCGTATAAAATAATCATGTTTCTGTCAATGATCCGAACCGCCTACGCCCAGGCTGTTTTTCCTTCGGCTTCAAGATACTATGAAAGCTCGTTGGATTTATGGAAAAAACTTCTTCAATTATCATCCAAGTTGATGATAACCCTGACGCTCCCAGTCGCTGTTGGTGGTACCATTCTGGCGGGCCCAATCATGACCTTTGTTTATGGATCCGCATATAATCAGGGTGTCATTGCCTTCAGGATTCTAATATGGAACGTTGCGCTGATTTGTGTAAATGTTGCTTACGTTAGAGGGTTGCTCAGTTGTGGTAACGATAAGAGATATGCCTATGTGGTTTCGATAGCA
>CAZACO010000300.1:0-5682 GCA_964483185.1 uncultured Desulfobacteraceae bacterium | reverse complement strand
ATTTTGGATGCCGACATTGTCCTCTTCCCCACCCTCAACTATGCCCAGTTTCTCACAACCTCGGGCAGGAAGATTTTCCCCAGCCTGGAGACCTATCTCTATGCCGACGAAAAAATCAAACAGACCACCCTTTTTTACATGTTGGGGATTTCTCACCCTCGTACCAAGGTCTATTATCATCTTCATCATCAGGATATTCTCAAAGAGTTCACATTCCCTTTTGTTGCCAAGATACCGAGGTGTTCGGCCCGGGGAAGAGGGGTCTTCAAGATAGACACCAACAAGGCGCTTGAGGCCTATCTCGAGGTTCACAAGATCGCATACATCCAGGAATTCCTGCCCCATGAACGGGACCTGCGGGTGGTGTTGATCAATTATCAGCCCGTCCTGTCCTACTGGCGCATCCGTTGCCCGGGAAATTTCAGGAGCAATCTGGCACAGGGGGGGAAGATCTGTTTTGATGATATCCCCCGGGAGGGCATAAAAACCGCCCAGGAAGCTGCCCGGAAATGCAGGCTGAATGATGTGGGGATAGACCTCATCCACTCTCAGGGTCAATGGTACATTATGGAAGCTAACATGAAATATGGACGTAAAGGCCTGAAGATGAAAGGGCTTGATCTCAAAGAGATACTCAGGGGGAAACTGCTCTCCGGAGAACTTCTCGCGTCGTAACCGGCAACAAGGTCCGGAGGTCGGAGATCATAGATCAGAGGACAGAAGTCGGAAGTCAGAAGTCGGAGGTGAGAAGGCTGAGGAAGGGAGAGATTCCAGTATCCAGTATCCAGTAACCAGTAACCAGAACCCAGTATCCAGCATGAAACGAATCCTTATCATCATTCTGCTTCTCCTGACAGTTGTTCCTGGCGCTTTCTTAGGCTATTTCTACTACAGGGTGACCCAGGAAGCGGCCACGCGTATCGAGAGGGGGGCGATTGATCGCGTCATCGCCTCCGAAAGCCCGGTTTATTACGGGGATGGCCACACCCCCATCGGGGTCTTTTTTGAAATGACCCACCGGAAATATGTCCGGTACGAGGACATCCCCAAGACCTTTGTCAAGGCCTTGATCGCCGCCGAAGACAGGAATTTTTTCGATCATACGGGATTTGACATCAAAGCAATCCTAAGGGCCTTTGTAGTCAATATCAGGACCGGGAGGGTCGTACAAGGCGGAAGCACGATCACCCAGCAGACAGCCAAAAATGTATTTAAGCGGGAAAAAAGGTCATACAGGACCAAGCTCAAAGAGATGATGCAGGCCTTTCTTTTGGAAAGAAAATACACAAAAGAAGAGATCCTCGAGATGTATGCCAACCAGTTCTTTGTAACCGGTTATGGAAAGGGCTTGTGGATTGCGGCCCAGTATTTCTTTGGAAAGGATCCCCGTGATCTCGATCTGGTGGAGACGGCTTTTATCGTCGGTTCGGTAAAAGGACCGAACCGATACAACCCGTTCATTAAAAAAAACAGGATTGAAAAAGATGAAACCAGGCGATTGGCCAAGGAACGCAAGGACTATGTGCTGTCCAAGATGCTGAAACTGAACTTTATCACCAACAGCGAATACGCCGAGGCATTGAAACGGGAGATCCCGTTCAAAGAGGGAAAAATCACCTATCGTCTGAATGTGGTGATGGATTATATCCGAAATCAGCTCGAATCCGATTATTTCAAGACCCTCCTCGAGGAACAGGGCGTTGACAACATTGCCACATCCGGGATCAGCATCTATACATCGGTCGACCCAGAGATCCAGGATGCTGCCCTGACGAGCCTCCGCAGACACCTCCCGTTGATGGATGTCCAGATACGTGGGTACAGGCCCTGCCCAGAGATCGATAAGGGCGAAGGAACGCTTGAAAAAAGGGATGCAGGGACACAAAGCACCCTCCCCTTTTTGGCAAAGATTACCACTGTGGATGCAGGCAGGGACAACGGTCATCTCATTGTAACGTGGGACACCGGCGGCGGGATCATTGACTTTGAAGGGCTCAAACCGATAGGCGCCGCCTGGCTGAAAGCCAAGTTGGGGAACTGGGCCAAGTTTGACAGGGAACATGCCCCGGTCTTCTTGAAAGAGTTCCATGTGGGCGATCGGGTGCCGGTGCAGTTGATGCGTGATCACGATGCATCCCCTGATGAAAAACCGGGACCAAGGCTGATGCTGGCGGCCATCCCGGAGCTGGAAGGGGGGATTGTGGCCCTTCAGCAAGGGATGATAAAGGCGATGGTGGGGGGCTACTTTGACCGTTACTTCAACCGGGCCGTGCATGCGAAGCGCCAGTTGGGGTCCATCTTCAAGCCGATCGTCTATGCAGCCGCGCTCCAGCTCAAATGGAACACCCTTGACCCCCTCAAAAACAGGCCGGAGATCTATCGATTCGAAGGGACGTCCTATGTGCCCCGGCCCGATCATGAACCGCAGAGCGACACCGTTTCCATGGCCTGGGCAGGGGCCAAATCGGAAAATCTGGCAACTGTCTGGCTCCTCTACCACCTCACCGATCACCTCAATATGAGCGAGTTCCGGCAAGTAGCCAACCTCGTGGGGATCGGAAGAAAGGCAGGCGAGTCCTATGACGCCTACAAGGGCCGGATCAGGGACCAATACGGCGTGGTGGTCAATAAAGACACCCTTATGGAAGCGGCCTTTGAAGAATCCAAGCGTCAGGTAGAGAGCGATATTATCTTTGAAGGAAGGGAGGATATCTTGGACGATATCCACCGGCTCTATTTCGATTTGGCCGATAACCTATCCGAAATCGAAGAACTCAAAGATCATCAGATCTTGAGATACGACTTTCAGAGGCTCCGCCGCCTTGACCTCGAGATGCGGGCACGACTTGAAAGGGTTGCCCCGATCTTGCACCAGCACGGCCGGGGAACCGGCACCCAGATCAACCACCTCCTGTCAGAGGACCTCAGCCGTTTCTACAGGGTCAACGAACCGGGAGGAGAGACACGGATGGTTTACACAGACCATCCTGAACGCCTGGTTCCGGCCACGCTGGTACCGGTCACTCCGGCATGGATGCGTGAAAACGGGATCGATTCAGACATGGACAAGCGGGTGTGGATTGATAATCTGATTCCTGCCGGGATATTAGAAACCATGGAGAGCCACACTCAAATGAATTACAGGAAGTTTCTCGCCTGCGACAGGTACAGCTTGGAGGTCCTCTCCAAGGTCAGGGACTTCAAGACCCTTGTCAATCTCTCCTTTGTGGTATACCTTTCAAAAAAAATCGGCATATCAACCGAGCTGGATCCGGTTCTTTCGTTTCCTTTAGGGCCCAATTCCATCAGCATCATGGAGGCCGCCCTGGCCTATGAAGCGCTCGTGACCGGCAAGGTATACCCCCTTTCTCCCGAGGGTGGAGCGGCTATGGTTCCGATCATTACAAAAATCGTAGACAGGGAGGGCGAGGTGATCTATACCTACACACCCAAGCCTGAAACGGTCTTATCCGAGAGGGTCTCCATCCTGATAACGGAAATTCTGCGAAAGGTGATGGAGGTGGGTACCGGAAAGGGGGCAAAGGATGCCGTCCGCGTCTTCGATATCCCGATCCCTACCTTCGGAAAGACAGGGACGGCAAACCGGTTCACCAATTCCAGTTTTGTCGGACTGATACCCGGCCATAACGTCAACACCGGCCAGTTTGACATAGGGGATGGCGTTGTGATTGCCGCCTATGCGGGGTATGATGACAATCGTCCCATGAAGGGCAAACAGATCGCCATATATGGTTCATCCGGGGCACTTCCCCTCTGGATTGATACGGCAAACGCCGTCATCAAAGCCCCTGATTTTCAGAAAGGGCTCCAGCCGGCTGATCTGGTATTCAGCAGTGGGTTGTTGCGTCCTTCGGCGGACCCGGGCGAGTTGCACAGCATACCGGTCTCTCCTGTCACCGGCCTTCCCTCAATGCCGTCTAAAGTGGGCGCCGGTGCGTCCAAAGGGGCTACCGTCGTCACAGAGACAGAGGCACACGGGGACACAACTAAGCTTAAAAGGCGGTTTGAGCCGTTTTAGAAAAAATAGTGCCTCGCAACGCCGCAGAGCCCGCAAAGGAAAAGGTGGCCAAAAACGTTCGACCTGTGCGGTTAGCGCGAGACCTCTATAAGGAATAATATGAAACCACTGAGCACACTTCTCTTGATCTTTTTCTTGGCGTCGGTCTTCGGGTGCACCTCTCCCCCCAAGACCCCGATCCCGGTCGTACCGGAGACCACGGCGAGGTCGGACCTTCTGATGAGTGACACGCTTATTGAGAAAAACATCCTTTTTTTAGAAGGGATCCTGAAAAGAAAAGGGTTGTCAGGTGAGGACCGGAAAACCGCCTTGGAGGTCTTAGATGCTTACAGGCTGCTGAAGCAGTCGGCCCGCACCCGTCTCACAGAAAAGGAGTATCAAAGGATCATCGTCTCTCTTTTTAAGGCCGTGTCCCTGATGGATAAAACATACTATGATGGAAAGAAGACGGCCCCGAGCTATTCAGGGGCACTCGCTCTTTTCATCCACAAGAGAAATGACATGATCGATCTTTATCTGAAGGGCGACTTCAAAGGTGTCATCAAGCAGGCCCTTGGGCTGAAAACCCTTTTTGGCCCGGATGCCCTTACGCCTGAAATCGGGCTCCTGTTTGCCTTGTCCTTAGCAAGGGAAGGGGATCTTGAACAGGCCATCCAGATCGGGGAAGGGATTGCCGGTGAGCTTGACAGGGTCCCCGATGTCATTGAATTCCGTTCGAGGATCGCCCAGTGGCAGCTCGCATTGGGGAAGAAAGATAAAGCACTTCGTACCTACGAAAGGCTGACCGACCATCAGGATGAAAGGATGGCCCTTATTCAAGACGTCAACAGACAGATTCAGCGGGCTGAAAAAGGTGAGCTCTCGAGCAAACCCCTATATGCTGCGCCCAAGCCGGGGCCTGAGGGTCCCGGCCCGGAGGCTGAGGTTACTATGGATCAGCTTCTCCGGGAGGTGCGCTCCCTGGTCGAGAAGCATGCGTACAGCAAGGCAAGGATTCTCCTGTTGAGGGAGCGGATAAAGATCGCTGATGGACCTGAAAACGAACTCCTTGACAGGGAATTGGAAAAGATCGAGCAGGATGAGCAGGAATTTGAAGAACAAAAACGGATCAGAGACGCCTACCTGAAGCAGACCCGGGAAACGGCAAAGCAGATGATCGAGCAAGAAAAATATAAAGCGGCCATCGATGCATTCAGTGAGCTCGAGGCGTCTCAGGAGCTCGACCCGGAATTAAAAGCGTTAAAGGAACGCGCAGTGGAAAGCCTTATCAACAAAGAGAGGAACCGGGCTGCGGAGATTTTCCTGGCAGCCAAGAAGACCCGTGACCCCTCCAAGAAGAAGGATCTCCTTGATTCAGCTTACCACATACTGAAAGGTCTCATCGACACCTACCCGTCATCCCCACTGAATCAAAAACTGAAATCGCATATCGCCATCGTACAGAACGAGCTGGACAGACTGAAATAGACCCGGCACTAGAAGTTTTACTAATAGCTCAAGTTGAAGGATATCTTTCATGCGATGGAAAAGGGCTTCTATACGAATGCCTCGGCCTCGCGTTTTTTGACGCCCTTTGGGCTCAGACTATCGCTCTGCGACTATGGCGGGCAGGTAGATCCGGACCACGGTTCCCCTGCCCGGCT
>CAZACO010000299.1:0-5688 GCA_964483185.1 uncultured Desulfobacteraceae bacterium | reverse complement strand
AGCCGTTTTGCTGACCCCTCCTTCCAAAATTTCATCCCAGCCGATAATGTTTCGTCCCAGGCTTTGCAGGTATTTCTCGATGCGTCTAGTCATATAGCCCTGCAATTCGTTTTCATCCTTGAGCCCTTCCTCTTTGATTCTACGCTGGCAATCTGGACAATTTTTCCAGTGATCTTTGGGTACCTCGTCCCCGCCAATATGAATATAAGGCGAGGGAAACAAATCACAAACTTGTTTTAAAACATTTTGCAAAAACTCAAAAGTTGCTTCTTTGCCGGGACAATAAACGTCTTTAAAAACGCCCCACTGCGCAACTACATTGAGCGGCTTTTGAAAACAAGAGAATTGCGGATAGGCGGCCAATGCTGCTGTAGAATGACCCGGAATTTCGATCTCTGGTACAATCCTCACAAATCGGCTGCGAGCGTAAGCAACGAGCTCCCTCACTTCATCCTGTGTATAAAATCCGCCGTAAAGATGCCCGTTTTCCTCCCGCCACGCACCAATTTCCGTCAATCTGGGATAGCCTTTAATTTCAAGCCGCCAGCCCTGGTCTTCAGTCAGGTGCCAGTGCAGCACATTCATTTTGTATAAAGCCAGCAAATCTATGTATCGCTTTATCAGATCCGTGGACATAAAATGGCGGCAGCAATCGATGAGCAAACCGCGCCACTTGTAGCGCGGTTTATCCTCAATTTGAGCGCATTTAATTTTAATAACATTTGCTGCCTTGATGGGCATCATTTGTTTCAAAGTTTGGATGCCGTAAAAAAGTCCTGCCGCCCTGCGTGCTGATATTGTAATTGAATTTTTGCTAACTTTCAGACGATAGCCTTCATCGCCGAGAGTAGTTAAACTTTTGTCGATCTTTAAAAGAATATGATCATTTTCAGCCTGCCCTCGGATATCTATTTTCAGCATCGGTTTTTTCCCTGAAATTGCTTTGATTTGTTCCACCAGATATTCGCCTGCACTTGCACTGGAATAATCATCACCCCTCACGGTGATTGTCGTCTTGTCCGTTAAAGTAAAATTTCCCTTCAGCAATCGAACTTTTTCCGGTTGTGGGATAATATCGAAAGCCGCGACAATATGAAGATTCGTTAAAATGAACAGGCAAGCCAAAGCAGTTGTTAAAAAGATATTTTTTGTCATGGTTGTACCTCTGATTTTAAAAGCGATTTTGCATATTCAACTATTCGAGGAGAATAGCGACCGATTTTTAAAAGATTTTGAAATTGATTATTTGCTTCCTCTTTCGTCAAAAGACCTTTTTGGGTGAGCTGCGGAAGCAAGGATAGCGCGCAATAGTGTGAAATGTCATTCCGCTGACAGTATCGAAGAATGTGTCCGTCTTCGGATAAAACCGCGGCGCAGGCGTGCTGAAAATAGAGTTCAATCAAACCTTTATCCGCGGCGGAAAGAGCACTTTTACCCCACTTTTCGGAGAAAAGAAAAACCAAAATAATTTCGATGTGTGCGGCAAAAGTCTGTATTTCATCTGTTGTTATTCCCCTTAACAACTCAACCCAAACCTTCGGACAGGTTACAAAGCGATAAACGCTGCTTGAACGTTCAAGAAGATTCGATTTGTGCAGATAAATGAGGGAGCTTGTATCTACAGCTATTTTGATTCTACCCGAATTCATTATAGCGAAGTTAATTTATTTGTTCTATATTCTCAACCGATTTTTTCAAAAAATGCGCTCTTTTAAGTGCTGTCTCCGTGACAAGAATTTCACTGCTATGCTGGAGCTTATCATTCCTGTCAAAATGTCCTTGATCTTCTGAGCAAACCTGATTATACTCTAACGATTGCTCGACTTTGGAAAAGTCCCTGGCAGTCAACTGCGAATCATTTTTTCCGAACTCAAACGACAATCACAAACTGTATTTTCATTATGCTTTGCCATCAACTTGCCGTCTAAACGCGTTGGCTTAGTCCTTGCGGAAAATACAAATAAATCGGGAGCATCTCATGAAATCACGCGCCGAACATTTAATTAATTTGCTAAATCTGCAACCGCATCCTGAAGGAGGATATTTTCGCGAGGTTTTCCGATCATCGCATCACGTCCGCCCCGAAGACGGCCGAGGAAGCAAGTCTGCCGTGACCACAATATATTTTTTGCTTGAGGCCGGGAAGGTAAGCCGCTGGCATCAGGTTCAGTCCGATGAAGTGTGGCATTACTATGAGGGAGATGCGCTGGAGCTTTTCTGGATTGACGGACACATGAAAGAGTACCATCGCGGCCTTCTTGGCCCAGTAGATGATAATGCTGAGCCAGTGCAAATAGTCCCTGCCGGCTGTTGGCAGGCAGCGCGCACTTGCGGCACCTATACGCTGGTTGGCTGTACCGTGGGGCCCGGATTTGACTATGCCGATTTTGTTCTCATCTCCGATTGCCCTGAAGAGGAGGCAGCAATCCGGCATCGCTTTTCGGAGCTTCCAATGGATTTTTTTTAAAAATCTGAAACAAAAATGCATCCTGGGTGAAAAAATGCCGCTGAGAGAGAAGCGAATTTCCTGCATCCTGAGCAGTTTCTATAACTTTTACCGAAGCGCGTTGGTAGATTTTGCTGCCGCCAATATTTCGCAGCATTGAGAAAATGCCCGGTGGCGAGGAGGTACACAGAAGCAAAGAGCTGTTTTTGCCCACTCGTCTTATTTCAGCGAAGAAATGCTGCAATGAGCGCAGGTACTCCGTCAAACCGATGGCCAGAATCACGTTAGCACTGTCATCTTTTACAGGTAAAAATTCGGCGTCCGCAACAGCAACATTTTTTAGCCCTGATCGACGTGCTCTTTTCGCCATCTGCAAACTTTTATCGAATGCAAACACCTGCCATGCCCCAGGCAAAAAGGTCACCGAATGCCCAATGCCGCAACCAATGTCAAGAGCTATACTGCCTCCCGGATTTACGTTTGCCAATAATTCCTGGACGTGTTTCGTTTCCTTTTTAAGGATAATGTTTAGCGGCCATGGTTTGCGAAAAAAGTCATAAATTGGGGCGCGTAGATTCCAAAGGTTCATTTTTTGAAATAAGCTTTCACTTTATCTAAATCTTGAGGCGTATCCGCATCCACAAGAATAGCGTCCTCTTTAATAAAGATATCAACAATTTGGTCCGAATGGTTGCGTTGGAGATCGCGTGCGGTTTGTATTGGATTCATGGCGAGTATTTCCGCGAATAAAGAAGCAGCAAAATAAACGGGGTGGCCACGCTTGTTTTTGAATCTCGGCATAACAATAGGCGCCTTGCTTGCATGGGCTGCCACAAGAATCTGCTCTATCCATTCGGCTTTTACCTGCGGTTGATCTCCCAGACACACAACGACGCCTTGACACCGCTCCGGCAAATTTTTGATACCCGCTTGCAAAGATGAAAACTGGCCGTTTTGATAATTCTCATTGACGACGAAATGAACAAAGTCGAGGCCGCTCTCGCGAATAATCCTTTCCGCCTGAAATCCGACAACAACCATTATCTTTTCTATTCCCCCCTTGCGTATCTGCACGGCAATATGATGCAAAAATGTTTTGCCGTTAATTTTAACAAGCGGTTTCAGTTGCCCCATTCTCCTGGATTCTCCAGCCGCGAGAATGACTGCACAAATCAATTCAACACTCCTTAAATATTAGAAAAATTCAAGAGCTCAATCTTTGGTCAAAGCTATTATTATAAATCTTCTTTAATTTTCTGACCAAAATGTAACCCGCCCTTCTTCATCTCATGCGAGAATCATCCACTCTGCATGAGCTTCTGGAGGCTGGCTGACGGTTGCTCACTGTTCTTCTGCAAATGGCAAATCTTTTTTTGCAGGTGGTTAAAATATGGCTCCTTCATTTTTGCAGGAACAGTGACCAGTTGGCTCACAAGTTTAGAGAGACTGGCCAATCAATCGTCCGGCAAAGTCTATGCGCGGCTTCTCAGTTCATCAAATAAACCCTGCCAGCACAGGCAATTGACGTCATCGTCTTTTCAGCTTTGAAGCATAGAATTTTTACTAAAACAATCTCCAAGGCATATTAAGAAAATAATGGCTGAAAATCAAGGTTGTTGGTGAAAGACTTTTTCATTTCAAGCTCGCCAAATATTTGCATTCAGTTATCCCTCTATTCAAGACCACCGCGAAATTATTACCTTTTGATTATTTAAATTTTAATCATTAAATTTTGTTTTATTGGAAATCGCCCGGCCATAGATTAAAGTAATTGAAAAAGAAAGAAAACAATGATCAAAAACATCATCTTTGATTTTGACAGCACAATCATCAATGCGGAAGGCATTGAACTCGTCATTCAAAACGCTTTGCAACGAGTAGAACCAAAAGAGCGGAAAATAAAACTCGAACAGTTGCGTCAAATAACCAATACTGTTACCAACGGCGAAATGCCTCTGAGCGAAGCTTTTCACCAGCGTTTCGCTCTCGCAGAAATCACGCTTGCAGACGTAACGCTTGCAGCCGAAGGAATTCTGCAAACCATAAATCCAATGGTCCAGGAGACCATTTCCGCCTTAAAGAGCCGTGGCAAATCTCTTTTTGTTTTCAGTACAAGTTTTGAACAGATCGTAAAACCGGTCGCAAAAGAGTTGGGCATAGCCGATGAAAATATTTTTGCTAATAGAATGCGTGCCCATGGGGACCAAGTGCTCGGCATAAACGAAAAGCGCCCATTATTTATGAGCATGGGAAAAGTGTATATCGCCGAATGGCTGAAAAATGAAGGCAGGCTAAAAGGCGACACAGCTGTTGTTGGTGACGGTTTTTCCGATCTTGCTATTCGCAAAAACAATATTGCACAAACCTTTGTTTTCTTTTCCGGGTCTAATTTCCGGCCAAACATTAAAAAACAAGCTGATTTTGTAGTTGATCGATTTGATCAACTACTTCCACTCTTTTGTTCGACGGAAGAATTATCGAACGAGACGGCTGAAGCGCTTGTGTTTCCATCACCGATTGAAAAAGAAAAAACTGCGCAGATTATTTTGCTTGAAAATATTCACAAAAGCGCAGAAAGTAGACTTGTTCAAAGTGGGTGCAATATTGAATATTATAAAGTTTCCTGGACTGAAAAAGAGTTGTGCAATCAGGCAGAAAACGCAAATATTTTGGGGGTTCGCTCAAAAACAAAACTGAATGCAAAAGTTATCTCCTGTCTGCCCGGTCTTTGGGCAATTGGTGCTTTTTGTATTGGTACAAATCAAATCGATTTAACCGCAGCAACCAACGCCGGACTTCCGGTGTTTAACGCGCCTTACAGCAACACTCGCAGTGTTGCCGAACTCGTAGTCGGAGAGATTATCATGCTCATGCGCCGGGTTATTGAAAAAAGTTCTGCAGCACATGCCGGTAAGTGGTTAAAAGGCGCAAGTGGATGCACAGAAATCCGAGGCAAAACGGCAGGTATTATTGGTTATGGTCACATTGGTTCACAAGTTTCGATCCTTCTGGAAAATCTCGGCATGTCGGTCATTTTTCATGATATTGTCGACAAGTTGCCATTGGGAAATGCAAAACGGGCTCAAGGACTGCAGGATGTGCTTGCACGGGCTGATGTAGTGACGTTGCACGTGCCGGATACTCCGGAAACAAAGGGCATGATCGGCAAAAAAGAAATTGCCCTGATGAAAAAAGGCGCCTTTCTCATCAATGCGAGCCGCGGCAAAGTAGTCGATCTCGAA
>CAZACO010000298.1:0-5694 GCA_964483185.1 uncultured Desulfobacteraceae bacterium | reverse complement strand
GAGCGTCTATGATCAGGAAAGAAAAGGGTGGTTCTCCTGGGAGAACAACCAATGGGTAGAAGACACACCGGTGATTACCTCTGATACGTTTACCGGCACCGGAACCCGCTACCTCTCCGATGACGGCCGGCAGGCCCTCCGCGATCTTTTCATCCACTCCTTCGGTCATCCACAGGAAAAATAGGTGATGACGGGGACATATGTAATTAAATGTCTCGAACTCTGTATCTTACCTGCCTACAAACGGAGGTTTCTCGGATTTCATTACTGAGAGCTGAAGAAGAGGGAGGGAATGAACAACTTAATCCATACGAAAAAGATCTATTTTTTTATTGCGGCCCTGTTAGTGATCGCGCTCTTTCTGATCTATAAGAGAATAGCCGGGGGAGGAAAAGTGTCAGAGTTTGGCAAATATCAAGGTTATTCCGAAGCTATTTATGATGGCAACAAGCGCATTTCCGATTACCTGATGCTGTCAAATGGAACGAGGTTGGCATATGATCTCATCCTCCCGACCAAAAAGGATGTCCCGGCCGGCAAGCCTTTTCCCGTCCTGTTCAAATACACACCCTACATGCGCACCTTTACCATCTTCGACAAAGACGGAAAAAACCTTATTAACTTTTTTGTAGACTTGAAGTGGTATGAAAAAGCCGTGCTCCGCATCCGGTATTGGCTTTCCGACCAGGGGCACTTGATGGGTCCGCTCATGAGAACCAAGTGGCTGAAAAACATGGTCAAGCATGGCTATGCGGTCATCGTGGTGGAACGGCCCGGAACAGGCGCCTCCTTCGGCATCGCAAAACAAAGCATGGAGGCAGTAGCCAGTGAAGAGAACGAAATCCTGAATTGGATCGCATCCCAATCCTGGTGCAACGGAAACATCGGCATGTACGGAGAATCCCAGCAGGCCTGGTGTCAATTTGCCGCTGCCAGCACGGGCAACCCGCACCTCAAAGCAATGTTCCCTGCATCAAGCCAGTTGGAGCTGTACGGAAGTCTGGAGTATCGGGGTGGCGTATACAATAAAGCCTTTAACTCCTTTTTCGCCAGGGTCGTCCCATATCTTGTGAACCTTGCGACACCGGTCGAGAGCGATAAGGATGGCGCGTTGCTGGCCCAGGCCCGTCAAGGACGCAGCGGTTCGGTTGACGCGAAAACAATGGCGACAGAGGCCGCGAAATACCCGTTCCGCGATAGTAAACTGCCGAACGGAAAGTCTCTTTGGGAGATAATGTCCCTTTACCCGTTCATAGACCGCATCAACCGCTCAGGCATACCGATCTATATGACGACCGGCTGGTATGACATCTTCTCGGGTGACATGTTTTTGTGGTACGACAATCTCACCGTGCCCAAACGGTTGACGGTTCGCCCGCTGGATCACAGCGGGATGGACGCAACTCAATTCGACCTGGACTACGGTGCTGAAGCACGGCGCTGGTTCGATTACTGGCTAAAGGGGATCGACAATGGCATTGTGGAAGAGCCGCCTATTCATTACTATGTTATCGGCGTACCGAAAAAAGAAGCGTGGCAGACTGCCAAGCAATGGCCGCTGGAATGGGTGAAACCGACGCGCTTCTATTTCAATAAAGGTAAAACCGGGAGTATCACCTCGGTCAATGACGGCTTCCTGACCACAGAATCCCCACCGGCGCCGGATGCCTTTGATGTTTACGCCGTGGATTATACGACGACGAGCGGCAAAAAGTCACGTTGGATGGCCGTCGACGAGGCACATGATTATCCCGATATGCACACCAATGACCGGAAGGCATTGACCTATACCACTTCCCCCCTGGAAACGGATGTGGAGGTTACGGGGCATCCGGTGGCGCACCTTTGGCTTACGACGGATGCCCCGGACCTGGATGTGTTTGTCTACCTGGAAGAAGTAGATCGCGATGGCAGGTCCACCTATATCACGGAAGGGGACCTCCGGGCTTCTCATCGCAACCTGAGCAAAGCGCCTTTCAATAACCTGGGTCTCCCCTACCACTCCCATTATAAGAGCGATCTGTCGCCAATCCCGGTCGGGGAACCGATTGAGTTGCTGTTCAGCCTGCTGCCCACCTCGTACCGGTTCCATAAGGGGAGCAGGATACGCATTTCGCTTGTTTGCGCGGATGCCGACAACTTCGATACGCCAGTCATCAATCCGGCGCCCAAGCTACAGCTACTGAGAGGCATGGATCTTCCATCATTTATCCAACTCCCGGTTGCCCAATCACGATGAAATTAGAGTCGGGATCAGGCAAAAATGGATAAGAAAGGCTGGATTCACGCGTCCGATCTCAGGCGCCTCATTGTAACGGCGCCGACGACCTGCTCACCTCCGCAACACAATTGTCTTGACACTTACCCCCACTTCAGCAATACTTTTTTGAAGAGTTTTGAAAACTGACGGATGGAGGTAAACAGATGGATATACATCTCAATGCGCATGTGGAATGTTCGGACGGCAGGGTTGGACGCTTGGAAAACATCATCCTCAACCCCAAGACTGAACGGATAACGTATCTGGTTGTCAGAGGAAACGATCTCCAGAACACGGAGAGAATCGTCCCTGAAAAACTGGTGAAGGAGGCCTCGCGGGATGCGGTCCATCTTTCCATCACCCGAGAAGGATTTGAGCGGATGAAGCACTTCATACAGGAGGAATACATCCCCTCCAATATCATGCTGTATATGGCTGAGAATGTCGGATGGGACATGGGAACGCCAGCCGGTGTATTTGTGGAACATGAGGCTGTCCCGGCCGGAGGGATTACCGTCCACAAGGGGGCCGGTGTATTTGCCACGGACGGGCATGTTGGCCGGGTGGATGATTTCCTCGTTGAGAAAAAGACCGGGCGTATTACCCATCTTATTCTTTTGGAAGGACATCTATGGGGAAAAAAAGACGTCTCTGTTCCGGTTAACCGGATTGACCGCTACGAGGATGGAAATGTATATCTCAAAATCGATAAGAGCGAGGTGGAAGCGCTACCTGTTATCGGGAAGTAGCATCTCAGTGCGTATTCTTCACAAATGAGATATCGTCAGGCATGGATCGATACCTACTACCGGGAGACAGATTATGCCAAGACAAGCAAGGCTTGATGTGCCCGGCGCTCTGCACCATGTAATCGTCAAGGGCATCGATAAAAGAAAGATCGCAAATGATGATCAGGACAGGCAGGAGCTTATCGGTCGTATCGGGCAGATCGGGACAGAAACCGGAGCCTCAATCTACGCCTGGGCCCTCATGAGCAATCATGCCCACATCCTCCTACGCACCGGCCCGCCCGGGTTGGCCAGGCTTATGAGGAGAGTTCTGACCGGCTATGCTATCTATTACAATCATCGACACCGGGAGCGTGGGAGCCTTTTCCAGAATCGTTACAAATCCATTGTTTGCGAAGAAAAACCCTATTTCAGGGAGTTGGTCAGATACATCCATCTAAATCCATTGCGCGCGAACGAGGTAGAATCTCTGGCCGTACTGGACCGGTATCGATGGTGTGGGCATTCGATTGTGATGGGAAGGCTGAAGAGGGACTGGCAGGACAGAGACTATGTCCTTAAATGGTTTGGGGAAACAGAGAAAAACGCAAGAAAGGCCTATCGCGTGTTTGTAAAAAACGGGGTGGACCAGGGGAGACGGCCGGAACTGGTTGGCGGCGGCCTGATACGATCGCAGGGGGGATGGTCAGAAGTCAGGGCAATGCGCAGAAGCGGCGCTCGTGAAACATCCGACGAGCGAATCTTAGGCAGTGGCAAATTTGTGAAAAAGATGATCCATCAATCAGACAGGCTCAACAAAAAAAGGCCTTCTGCCAGTGAAGGCGTTCAACGTGCCGGGGTGCTGATTGATAAGATCTGCAGAAAGAAAGGCATCCCGGTTGAGGCCTTGCAGGAAGGAAACCGGCGTCATGCGATTTCGAGGGTCAGGTCTGAACTGGCCCGGAAACTTGTTGAAGAATGCGGGCTGTCGTTGGTTGAGACAGGGCGTCAATTAGGCGTTTCAGCCCCTGCAATCGCCATCACCCTGCGCAGGCGGGATAAGACACAACGAGATTAAATCCCTTGGTTGCATAAATAAAATGGCAAAATAAGTTTAAAGGCTATAAATACAGGCGATTTTATAATTTTTAATGCATTTCTGGAATCCACTGCAGGTGGCATCCTGAACGCAGGGAAAAACAGCCATTTTATTTACCCTGCGGGAAAGCCGAGGATATCCCGCGTCGGCGGGATTTCGCAAGCTCAACCTGCATCTCCGGAGCCTGTTCGCCTCTGGCCGGTTGTCGCGGGTTCGACGGCCCCGCCCGGCGGGGCAGCTTCACCCTCGACGCCTAATATCTGCAGCATTCTCGACTTTTGCAACGTTGGGGTAAACCTGCCTTAAACAGTCCTAAAGGGCGTATGGGAACACTGTGGGCTGATTAGAAGAATAAAATTTCAAGAGAAGACTCTTATCTTTTACCGTGACGATCTCTGTACAAACCCATCCATACCGTTGTCAACATCTTCATAAGGCTGCCCCTTTCCGACAGGCTGCGATACCCCGTTGAGTGTACCGGTTGAGCATTTGTGGCGTTAACCAACCCATGACAATCATCACACAGGAAGGACACTATGCACAAAAATTTGACCAGTGAAATCGCCTTGATTATTCTTCCTGGTTAGGCGATACTCACAGATACGTCAGGTTATTCAGAAGGGATCGGTGTCAGCGACCCGTCTCTGATATCGAACTTAAATGAACAGGAGGATGTGGAGATGAAAATCTTGAGAGCATGCGTCTTGTTCAGCGTGTTTATCTTTGGGGTTGGGCTGTTAGGCTACGGTGGAGGAGGAGCTGAGCTCAAATCCCATACGACCACAACGACCATAGGGCAGGAACTGATGGATCTGAAGTCTGCTTATGAAAGAGGCGTGATCACAAAAGACCAGTACGAGAGTCAGAAAAAAAAGATTTTGGACAGGAATTAGAGGTCCGCGTGGATTCTCATGACAGCAAGGGGACAAAAGATCTGATGAAGTATCCCCTGAAGGGCAACCGTTTCCATGAAAAAACGCAAGAAGATTGTTGTTCTGATGTCGGGAGGCATCGCTGTCCTTCTGCTCCTGATCGGCACCTTGATCCTATTGGCGCCCAAGCTCATCCATTCCGAGTTTGCAAAGAGAGAAATCGTGACCCATCTCTCCCGCAGGGCCGGCGGCCAGATTACCATCGCGGATACTGATTTCTCTTTCTTCCCACAACCTCATGCCGTGATTCGCGGGGCACGCCTTTCCATCGCCGGGAGTGTCTCGGCAGAGATCGAATCCGTGACAGTCTATCCGAAGGTATGGCCCCTGCTGTCCGGCCGGATAAACATCGCTAAACTCAGCGCCCAATCACCCCGTTTCAACATAGATCTTCCATCATCAAGCGGTCAGGGAAAGGATGCCCCCGCCACACCTAATGGAGGAAATCTCCCGAAAAAGATAGGCGCTTCCATGATGTCGATGGCTTCAAGGATCGGGGGGCTTTCTATCCATGTGCAGGACGGGAGGATCAACCTTGTCAAGGGGGATAAGACGGTTTTATGGTTTGATCATATCCGGCTCCGGGTCGAAAATTCCTCAAAACAGCTCGACATTGACTTGGACAGCAAATCCAACCTCTGCAAAGACATCTCCCTCAAGGCCCGGCTTGATTTG
>CAZACO010000297.1:3285-5704 GCA_964483185.1 uncultured Desulfobacteraceae bacterium | reverse complement strand
CCTCCTTTTCGACCTCCAGGGTGTATCTTGAGTCCGTGACTAACAGGGAACGGGTCTCGTTGATCAAGAGGGTCCCGGATGATTCAGTGAACTGGGTATCACCTGCCTTGAATCCTGAAAAATACCGACGGTTTTCAGGCTGAATGATCCATGCGGTATCACACGGGGCCGGGGCCGCAGATGTCATGCGTTGTCTCAGGGTGGATAAACGCTTCAGATAAGCTTCCTTTTCCATACGGTCCTTTTCGCCGGTTCACGGTTCAGGGTTGCGAGTTACGAGTCTTGGGTAGCGGGCTGAGAGATTTCAGATGGTAAATTCCAGATTGAAGTGTTTGGATTTCCCCGCCTCTGGATGGGATCTTCGACCCGTATCCAGTACCCAACATCCAGTTTTATTCGAGAGGTTCAGGGCTGCGAGAACAGAAGGCGTTACTTTACGGCAACGTATATCTTAGCAGAGTCGGGGGATGATTGCAATCGGGGAGTGTTGCTCTCAGCGATTCTATTCGATGGTCGCCTTATAAAAAGTCCACTTGATGGCCCGGTCTTTGGCATCGGACAGAGACATCCTTATCCGTGGGGGGGTGTCCCTCATGGCGTCGTTTCCGCGGGTGGTTGTAAGGGAGGTCGGTCCGTTCCGCCGGAGGCCGGATCCGCAAGCCTCCGGCGGAAGAAACTGAAAAAAGAGCAACGGTTTAAACTCGGGTTGAGCGGTTTCCCTCTGTAAAGCAGGATTCAAGGTTCCGGGTTGTTGAGTCGTAACATGAACTCATGTCAAAAGGCTATGACCCTTGAACCTGGAACCCCGAACCTGGAACCGACCCGTTCCGATTATATGTGTCCCGGTCTGTACTGCTTCGGTTTTGGAAGGGGTTCGATGTCTGCCAGGGCCCGCTTGATGTCCTCTGCAGGCAGGGGGTAATCGGCTAGCTGGCCCTCAAAATAGGCCTGATAGGCCGCCATGTCCACCAGGCCATGCCCGCTCCAGTTGAAGAGGATCACCTTTTCCTTCCCTTCCTCCTTTGCCTTAAGGGCCTCGCGGATGGTCATGGCGATGGCATGGTTGCACTCGGGCGCACTGATGAAGCCTTCGGTCCTGGCAAATGTAACGCCCGCCTCAAAGGTTTCCAGTTGATGAATCGCCTCAGGCCTGATCAGATTATCAACGATGAGCTGGCTGATAATCGGGGCCATCCCGTGATACCGCAAGCCTCCGGCATGAATCGGGGCCGGGATAAAATTGTGGCCAAGGGTGTGCATCGGCAGGAGGGGCGTCATCTGAACCGTGTCCCCGAAATCATAGGCAAAGGGCCCTTGCGTCATGGTAGGGCAGGAGCTTGGCTCAACGCCGATGATGTCAATCTCCTTGCCGTGGATCTTGTCGCAGACAAAGGGGAGGCAGTTTCCTGCAAAATTGCTCCCGCCGCCCGCGCAGCCGATCACCACATCCGGGTAGTCCCCGGCAATGGCCATCTGCTTCTGCGTCTCAAGACCGTTGATGGTCTGGTGAAGCATCACGTGATTCAGGACGCTGCCTAATGAATACTTGCTGTTTTCGTCCCCGACCGCGGCCTCAACCGCCTCGCTGATGGCGATGCCCAGACTTCCGGGAGAATCCGGATTCTCGGCCAGGATCTTCCGGCCTGATTCGGTCTCGGTGCTGGGGCTTGCCACGCAGGTGGCGCCCCAGGTCTGCATCATGAGCTTTCGATACGGTTTATGGTTGAAGCTGATCCTGACCATGAAGACCTTGCACTCCAGGCCAAAAAAGGAACAGCACATGGCCAGGGCGCTCCCCCATTGTCCCGCACCGGTCTCTGTGGTAATCCGTTTGGTGCCGGCCACCTTGTTGTAATAGGCCTGTGCTATGGCCGTATTCGGTTTGTGGCTCCCGGCCGGGCTCACACCTTCGTTTTTGAAATAGATCTTGGCGGGTGTATCGAGATATTTTTCAAGGCTGTAGGCCCTGTAAAGGGGGGTGGGTCGCCATATGGCATACTTCTCTAAGACCTCTTCCGGTATGTCGATCCATCTTTGGGTACTCACCTCTTGTTCGATCAGATTCATGGGAAAAATGGGGGCCAGATCATCAGGCCCGACGGGCTGACCGGTCCCCGGATGGAGCGGCGGTTCCATCGGTGTGGGCATATCTGCCATGATGTTGTACCATTGACGCGGCAATTCCGACTCGGGTAGAAAAATCTTTTTGACCTTCATAACGCCTCCTTCATTCCTTGTTTTCACTGTTATTGTTCTCTGGTCCCGCAACACCCGTTGCTGCGGACTCCATATGGCTGCCGTGTGGCCCGAAGTCCCTAAAAACCAGGCCGGTTATGCCCGGTCGAACCCCGTTTCCGGTCGGGACCATCAGGAATGATCCCTCGACGAGGGCAGTTGATCAGCATGCATCCCTTTTCAT
>CAZACO010000297.1:0-3275 GCA_964483185.1 uncultured Desulfobacteraceae bacterium | reverse complement strand
AATGGTGTCTTTGTGGATCAGAGTGATGGTGTCATCACTCTTTGGTGTATAAATGCTGATATTGTCGGATTTCTTGATCAGTTCATCAAAGGGGATCGGTTCAAGGTCCAGCCTTTTCATTTCCTCCGGGTCCAGATGCCGGTCATAGGGCGCACTCCTTTTGTACAATAGGTTTGTACATTCCTGCGCCCTACGTGGCCACTTCATATCCGGAAGAGACCGGGTTGGTCAAGGTTGTTAATTTAGTTAGAAAATGGTGAGATAAATTAACTATTTGTCGAGGGACAGCAGGTAGGATCTGAGATTGATACCCTTATTCCTTAATCCGAGCTTGCTCCGGATGCGGTACCGGTGAGACGTGATGGTATTCAATGAAATCCCCAACAGATCGGCTATTTCCTTATTCATCAGACCTTCCTTGACCAGGTTGGCGATACGGATCTCCATCGGGGTCAGATCAAAATAACTGGATGACAGCTTGCTGACCAGCGGTGAAGTAATGTTGTTTAAATTATTCTCCAGGGTGTTCATGAGGATCATTTCTTCCTTTGCCAATGGACTGTCCTTCAATCGCTTGAGGTAGGGAATGACGAGTTGCTTGACGCTGGACAGGATTTTCTCCTTCTCTTCTCTTTCTTTGTCCTCCATCTGTTTCAGGATGACCCTTAAGGCAATATTGGCTTCTTCCAGACTGCCAGACTGGGTTTGAAGCTCTGCCTCTCGCTTCTTCAGATCTTCCACCGCCGTCTTCAGCTCTGTAATATCACGGCCCTCCGCGATGAGAAGGACGATGTTCCCTGTTTCATCTGTCACCGGTTTTAATGAGAAGTCGATATTCATCAATTGCGCGCCGGGCGCGGGATGTATGGTTTCAAAACGGACCAGTTCTCCCTGGGCGGCCCGATCAATGGCATCACGCAACCGCTTCTGCTCTCCTTTGGATTGGACCCACCAGGGTGTTTCCCAAAAGGCCTTTCCTCTGATTTCAGACTCGGTTGTCCCGACAAAGTCCATGGCCGTCTTATTCACCTTTACGATGGTCCCGTCCAACCGTAACACGCCCACGAATTGGAATGTCTGATCAAATATGGCTCGAAGCATGGTTTCGCTTTTTTTGAGGGCCAGTTCCGCCTGATTTCGCTCGCTGATCTCCTTCTGTAGTTGCTCATTTGTCTCTGACAGGGTCTCGGTGCGTTTTCTTACAAGGTCTTCCAGATGGTCTCGATGGCTTCTCAACGCATCCTCGGCACGTTTGCGTTCCGTAATATCGATCCCGAGGGCGAAGAAATAGTCCAATTCTCCGCTGTCATCAAAGATATGACGGCAGTGCCATTCCACGATGCGGGCCTGGCCGTCTTTTGTCACCATCCTCCCTTCGCCCACTGTGGTGACTCCCTCCATGGGGGGGGTTTGAAAAAGCTCCCCCAACTTTGGTCCGTCGGCCTCATGGACAAATGACAGATAGTTCTTATGGACCACTTCATGGCGGCTGTATCCGAGCGATTTCAGCATGGCCTCGTTCATGAGAAGGATGCGGCCGTCTGCTGCAATGGCCACGAAGAGTGCAGGAGAGGTCTTGATCAGGGTGGCATTGAATTCCTTTTCCTTCCTGAGGGCCGCCTCCATGCGTTTGTAGCCGGTCATATCCCTTGAAAAGACAGCCACCCGGGCCACCCTCCCCTGGGCGTCATGCACGGGATCAAGGGTTGTGTCCAGCCATCTTCCGTCGCGTTCATCCTGGTAACGAACCGATTTACCCGATCGCACCACCTCCTGGTGGTAGGATTTCCTGGTTTCTCCGAGGGGAGGAGGGAGCAGATCATATGCGTTCATGCCGATGAGTTCCTCGATGCCCTTTCCGAATGCGTCGGCCGCGGTATTGTTCAAGGCTTTGATGGTTCCATCGGTGGCCAGCAGCATGGCCCTGTCGTTGGGTGCGTCCAAGAGTGCCCGTACCGTCTCTTCGCTCTTTATGAGTTCATCTTCCAGCCGTTTTCGCTGGAAGAACTCGGGCACATCCACGGATCCGAAACGGGTTGATCTGGCGTCATAACGTTCTCCATACCGGGCGATATATTCCTTGATCCGTGAAGGGGGGGCCATAATGAAACGGCAGTGCTTATCCCCCTTTGCCCGGCATTCAATTTCAGCGGCTACCAGGGGAATCCCGAAACTCTCCTCACACCAGCCAGAAGAATACCCGGCATTCATGGTACAGACGGGAAAATCCGGCATCCCACCGCTTTTCATCCAGGTATCGGCCTCAAAGGAAAAAGGGTGATCGTAAATCAGATAATAATCCTCATCAGGTGTGGGTTGCGACTCCGGAAATATGCTGACGTATGCCCAACCGGTGTAGGCGAAATGGATGGGGCCGGCAGAGAGTCTTTCTATAGGATCTTCTACGCGCATTTTGGAAAAGAAGCTCTTGGCATCGGCCTTTCCGATGGAATGCGCAATATCGAAAAGAAAGCCGAAGGCCACGGTCCGGGCCTCTCTTTCTCCCCGATCCCGGTAAAGAGAGAACACCATGTCGAAGAATTCCTTTGACATGGATGCTGCACGCACCAGGATGTATCTCTCCCCGGAAACATCGATCAATCCCTTTCGCGGATTGATCTTTTTTGACCGAAAATACGCATCCACGTAAGATTGGGCCTTCAAAAAGATCGGGCGAAGCGCATCAGGGACACTTACGGTGTTCAAGGTCTTGTTCTGTTTCTTGGTCATTTTCTCTCTTTCGCTGTATGAAGGGATACCAGGGGTGACTTCTCAATGAATCTGGAGGGCTCGTCCCCACGCACTTTTCCTACGTGGGGATACTTATCGTCCCGAAACGAGTGCTCTTTCAATCCCTCGGATCATCAGATGTTGGAGCGCACCAGGGGCGTCTAGCCGCTATTGACGTGACGTGCCTTTTAACAAAAGAGAGGGTGAATGTCAATATTTCATCCCTGTCCCCATTTAAATGATTTCATTGACAAAAACGTTGTCTGTGCTAATATAAAATCTTTGGATGATTGACCTGTCAGCCTTATCTTTTCCGGCTTTTTGAAAGGCATCCCTTCTGTTAGAAATCCTCAATTCGATTCGTTTCCCATTTAGCGGATAGGATCTGGGGGCTCAGCCTGACACAGGAAGCCTTCTTACGCCCGAACCTCCGGAGGAAGTCGCCACAATGAATCGGCCATCCGATGTAGTCGTCGCGCTCAGTGGGGGTGTGGACAGCGCCATGGCCGCTGTCCTGCTGAAGTCGGCCGGCTGGGAGGTCTACG
>CAZACO010000296.1:0-5751 GCA_964483185.1 uncultured Desulfobacteraceae bacterium | reverse complement strand
TCGTGCGTTCTGAAGGTCTTGGAGTTCATGTCCAATACAGAAGTCTGCCCCGGGTAAAAAGCGGCGAAAGGGAAGGAGTTGAAACCCTATGTCCGAGCAAATAAAACAAAAGAGCAAAGGAATAAGAAAGGATTGGATCCAGATTGACGCCCTTTCGTGCGGGACAGGATGGGATGAAAGGGATCTTGGCGTTCCCCAGATCCTCATCGAGGACGTCTTCGGCAGCAGCCATCCGGGGAGTGTCCACCTGAACAAACTGGCCGAAGAGGCCTCTATCGCCGTGTATCAGGAAGGAGGAAAGCCTGCCGGTTTTCATGGCACCGATATCTGCGACGGATGGGCCATGCTCCATGACGGCATGAACTATATCCTCCCCTCAAGGGAAGTCCTCTGCGATCTGGTGGAGGTCCATGGGCGGGTGATTCCATGGGACGGCATGGCGCTTATCTCATCCTGCGACAAATCGATTCCAGCCCATCTCATGGCCGCCGCCCGGCTCAATATTCCTGCCGTCCATATCCCCGGGGGAAGCAACCGCATCGGCCCAAACATGGGCCACAGCGTTCTCACCGGCGAGACGGCAACCAGAATGAGGCAGGGGGAGGACGTTTCGGCGGAGGTGAGGGATTACAAACTCACCGGATGTCCCGGCTACGGCGCATGCCAGTTCATGGGCACGGCAAGCACCATGCAGTGCATGTCTGAAGCCCTGGGCATGGCGATGCCGGGGGCGGCCCTGTCGCCGGCAAGCCAGTTTGATATTCAGCGCCTGGCCCGGGAGGCAGGGCGACGGCTGATGCGGCTGGTAAAAAGAGGCATCACACCTTCCCATATCCTCACCAGGGAGGCCTTTGAAAATGCCATCAAGGTCCATGCAGCCATATCCGGTTCTACCAACGCCCTCCTTCACATTCCCGCCATCGCCCATGAACGGGGCATGGAGATCGACGCGGGGCTCTTCGATCGCATCAACCATGATGTCCCTTACCTGGCCAATGTTCAGCCCTCGGGAGCATACCTGAGCGAACTGTTCTGGTACGCCGGGGGCATCCCCCGCGTACAGTTGGAACTCAAGGAGATGCTGGACCTGAACGTCGTGACCGTGACCGGCAAGACCCTGGGGGAAAACCTGAAGACCATGGAAAAGGAGGGATTTTTCCAGAGGGGCGAGGGATACCTGGCCAACTATCATCTGAAAAGAGAAGATGTGATCCGTCCCCGGGATCAGGGAAAAGGTCTCGGGTCGATCGCAGTGCTGACGGGCAACATCGCCCCTGAGGGCGCTGTCATCAAATATGCGGCGGTCCCTTCCCACATGTTGACCCACGAGGGACCGGCGAGGGTGTTCAACAAAGAAGAGGAGGCCCTGGCAGCCATCTTGAATGGAAGGATCGAACCGGGATCGGTGGTGGTACTCAGGTACGAAGGCCCCCGAGGAAGCGGCATGCCCGAGATCCTGGCATGTACAGAAGCCCTTGTCACAATTCCCCAATTGAGCACCACGGCCATCGTTACCGACGGCAGGTTCTCCGGCGCCACCCGCGGGCCGTGCATAGGGCATGTGTCCCCCGAAGCCGCAAGGGGCGGCCCGATCGCGCTGGTGGAAGACGGAGATATTATTCGAATCGACATCCCCAATCGAACCCTTTCCATGGTCGGAAGGGCGGAGAAGGGTTTGACCGAAGAGCAGGTGAAAACCCTGCTGGAGGAACGAAAAAGACAATGGAAGTCCCCTCCCCTCGGGCACCCGCGGGGAGTGCTGCAGCGGTATTCTGCACAGGCGGCCTCGGCCATGAAAGGGGCCTATCTTGAGGTCTCATGAAGGCGAGCCAAAAGGTCCTCGATCGGCTGGTTATCTGGGGGTTCTGCGAGCCTCTGCATCGGGACAGCGCAGACCCATATCATATTTTTTTCGCGATGGGGGGTGATAGGGGAAAAAAGACATCAGGTGATAGCGGTTGGTCAACAGTCAGGCTTTTATAAAAAAGGAGGTCTACCCATGAAAAAAATTGCTTGGTTTTGCGTGTTGGTGTGTTCCTTGCTGCTGGTTTTCACATGCGGGTCGGCCCTTGCCGATGGCGCAAAATTCGGAATCGTGGTTCCGCTCACCGGTCCCTACGGAACCTATGCCAATGAGATGAAGAGGGGCGCCGAGATTGCCGCGGAAGAGATCAATGCCACCGGCGGCGTTCTGGGAAAACCCGTCGAAATTATCGTCAGAGACTCCGAGCTGAACGCCTCTGTTGCCCTCAGGCGGTTTAAGGAGCTTACCGGGCAAGGGGTCAAGACCATCGGGGGGACCCTTTCAGGGGGCATCTCCACGGTGGTCAATGAATGGGCCTGCAAGAACAAGGTGCTCTACATGACTTTTTGTCATACCAGCATTCCCCTTGGAAAGGAATTTTGCGGCTACGGTTTCACCTCGGGGATCATCCCCTACCAGACCGGCGTGGCCGTTGCCAAGTATTCCTTTGAGAACCTGGGCAAGAGCTGGATGATGATTTCGGCGGACTACCGGTGGGGCCATGACGAACTGGCCGCCTGGTTGGTGACCAGCGAAAAGATGGGGGGTAAGTTCCTGGGCAACATCTACACGCCCCTTGGCACCCGGGATTTCTCTGCCTATATCCCGCAAATTCTGGCCAAAAAACCGGACATCCTGGTTTTGAGTCTCTTTGGTACCGATCTCACCTCAGCCATCAAGCAGTTTGCTGAGATGGGCCTTTCCAAGAAGCTCAAAATCGTCTGTCCCAAAACCGCCATGCCGATCGCAAAGGAGTGCGGTGCCGCCTATGATGAGAACGTCTATGGCGCTGTAACCTGGTACTGGACGGTGCAGGATTACTATGAGAAGGCCAGGAAATTCGTGGACGCTTACACCAAGAAGCACGGCACCCCACCCGATGCGGACGCCGACTCCGGCTACGTGGGTACCATGGTGCTGTTTGAGGCCATGAGGAAGGCAGGCACCGTGGATGATGTGGATAAATTGATCCAGACCATCAAAGGCGCGGTCTGGCAGTACAACAAAGGACCCGAGACCTTCAGGGCGTGCGATCAGGTCAGGACCCAGAGCGTCTTCGTCGTCCAGGGAAAAGGCACCAAGGCCAAGGACTGGGATGTGTTTGATGTCATCGCTGAGGTCCCCTACTGGGATACCCTGCAATGCTGTGAAAACAACAAGAAGGATTCTCCCTACGGCCAGGTAAAACTGCCCGGAAAATAATCACACACCCTTCCGGGTCCGGGAAGGGAAGCCCCCATCCCGGGCCCCATTGAGGAAAGAGGATGTTGGATCTGTCTTGGGAAATCGTGGCGATGCAGTTGATCTTCGGCCTCGCCCTCGGGTGCGTCTATGTGTTGATGGCCGGCGGACTTTCCATCATTCTTGGCCTGCTTGATGTGGTCAACTTTGCGCACGGCACCTTCTATATGCTGGGGGCCTATGCCATCTTTGTGGCCGTATCCCTGTGCGGAAATTTCTGGGTGGGGGCCGTAAGCGCCGTGGTGATCGTGGCCGTGATCGGAGGGCTTATGGAATGGTTCCTGCTCAAGCCGTTGTATGGGAAAGACCCTCTTTATCCCCTCCTCCTGACCTTCGGGGCCTCCATCTGTATTCCGGATATCATCAAGTTGATCTTCGGGCTGATCGGAAAGGTGGTACAATACCCTTCGGGTCTGATGGGGGCGTTTATGCTGGGTCCGGTGATGGTTCCGAAATACCGCCTCTTTATCATCGTCCTGACACTGGTGGTCCTGATCGGTCTGTGGCTCTTTCTCACCAAGAGTGATCTGGGAATGATCATTCGGGCATCCACGCGGGACAGTCTGATGACCCAGGTTCTGGGCATCAATGTGTCCAGGATCTGGACGGTGGGTTTTATGATCGGCGTCGGTCTCGCCGCCCTTGCAGGCGCCATTGCGGCACCCATGGTGGCATCCATTCCCGATATGGGTGTAGAGATGACTGTGGAGTGTTTCGTGGTGGTGGTCATCGGCGGATTGGGGAGCCTTGGAGGGGCCATTATTGGAGGGTTATTGATCGGCCAGGTGGTCAGCTTTGTGGCCCTTTTTGCGCCGGCCTGGTCCAATGTGGCCATCTTCATGGCCATGGCGGTCATCCTTATTATTCGACCCAGGGGACTTTTCGGCGAAGAAGGAAGACTATAGGATTTTGGAATGGAAAAAGATGCAACCGTGAAGAATGAAGACAATCGGGTCGGCTTTGCAGATAAAACGGTCTGGATAACGCTTCTGATCCTGCTGGTGCTCCCGTTCATCGTTTCCAAACCGCTGGCCACGGAGATCCTCATCTACGGACTCTTCGCCCTGGCCTTTAATATTCTCCTGGGCCACACAGGCGTGCTCTCTTTCGGCCATGCGGCCTATTTCGGATTGGGCGCCTATTCATCGGGGATGGCCTTACGGTATTTCCACACATCCGTTTGGACAAGTCTGGCGGTGGCCATGGTGGTAACGGCCCTCGTGGCCGCAGGAATCGGCGCCCTTGCCATCAAGAAACGGGGGGTTTATTTCGCCATGATCTCCCTGGCCTTTGGTCAGATGTTCTATTTCCTGGCCCTCTCTCCCCTGAAAAAGTGGACGGGGGGTGAAGACGGGCTGAAGTTCATTCCGATTCTGAAGCTGGAATTCCCTTTTCACGTGGATCTGGCAAACCCCCTGCCACTCTACTATTTTACCTATTTTGTCGTGGCCGTCAGCATCATCGCCATCTGGAGGATCCTCGATTCGCCCTTTGGTCGTGTAATTCAGGCCATTCGAGAAAACGAAGTAAGAACCAGGGCCACCGGGTACAATGTTGTGAGGGCCAAATTTATGTCCCTGGTCATTTCAGGGGCATTTTCGGGCCTGGCCGGAGCCCTGTTCACCGTGTATCTGGGGTACGGCTCCCTCATGACCCTGTTCTGGCTCACCTCCGGAACCATCCTCATGATGACCCTCCTGGGGGGAATGCACACCTTTATCGGCCCCATGGTTGGTGTAGCGGTATTTCTCTTCCTTCAAAACACCATCAGCGTCTACACGGATCGATGGCAGCTGTTTGTGGGGGCACTATTTGTTGCGCTGGTTCTGTTCTTCCCCGACGGACTCGTTGGAACCATCAAGATGAAATACTATGAGCGAAAAAGTCGTGCGTAAGGAAAACGATGCCATGCAACTAGAGACCAAGGCCGTATGTAAATACTTCGCCGGGCTGAAGGCGGTGGACAATGTGGATTTTAAGCTGCCGCAAGGCCAGTTGAAATCGATTATCGGACCCAATGGCGCCGGAAAGACCACCTTTTTCAATCTGCTCTCCGGTTACACCATTCCCACCACCGGGACAATCCTCTTCGAGGGAAAAGACATTACCAGAAAGAGGATGGATAAAATCTCCCAACTGGGGATTACCAAGACCTTTCAAATCACGCAGATTTTCCCCCGGCTTACCGTTTTCGAAAATGTTCGCATTGCGGCCCAGTCACGGAAGACATCCTTTAACTTCTGGAAACGGGCGGGTAGTTTTAATGATATCAATGACAAGGCCCTGCAGATCCTGGAACATGTCAAGCTCCTGGATTCGCGGAACCGCATTCCGGCGGTCCTGTCTCACGGGGAAAAGCGGTATCTGGAAATCGGGATTGCCCTCGCGGCCGAACCCAAAATCCTCCTTTTGGATGAACCCACGGCTGGCATGAGCCCGGCCGAAACCGCGGAGGCCACCCATCTCATTCGGGAGATTGCCGACCG
>CAZACO010000295.1:0-5752 GCA_964483185.1 uncultured Desulfobacteraceae bacterium | reverse complement strand
CAAGGTCATCGAAGGGCTTGCAGGAGAGGGGAGTCAAGTCGTCTTTGACTATGCTCTGGCGCCCGTTCTGCGGCAGGCAGGGGAAGTTTACTGCGGGACAAAACCGCCGCTTTGTCCCGCAGTAAAGTCTAGCTCGTCTTAGGCACTTCAATCCCGTTTTGGGCGGGACGCATTTCAATTCGCCTGTTCCATGCCCATGTCAAAGGCCTTCAGATTGGATTCCAGGAAGGCCTTTTTGGTCGATGTTGAGAGGATCTTTTTCATCACTTCAGCGCCGATCGGAATGGTCCCCGATCCTATCAGTGCCCCCAACATCACCATGTTCAGGGAGAGCGGATTCCCGACCGATTCTGCGATCGCATTCCCGTCAAAAGCAATCACCTTGCGGGCCTTGGCCCGGATCAGTTTCAGGCTTTCATCCACAGGCGGATAAGCGCCCTGGCCGATGGCAACGGTAAAGGGCGGGAGGGGATGTGTATTGGTAATCACGACCGTGTCCTTATTGCATTTACCAAGGGCCCGAAGGGTCTCCAAGGGCTCAAAGCCTATCAGCACGTCGGCCTCGGCGTTTGACACGATGGGGCTGGTCACATCGCCCAGCAAGACCGCCGATTCTACAATCCCTCCCCTCTGAGCCATGCCATGTATCTCGCTCACCACCGTGGGTATCCCCATGGAGAGGGCGGCCTCTCCCAACAAGCGGGAGGCTAACAGGTTGCCCTGCCCCCCTACCCCGATAAATACCAATCTTTTTGTTTCCATAAGAAGCCTCCCGTTTACGCTTTCAGCGGTAGAATTGCATTTTCAGGACAGACCTGCGCGCAGACAGAACATCCGATACAGAGGTTCTTGTCTATTTCGACCCGATCGCCATCGAGGTACATGGCCGGACACGCCAGGAGGTTGATACAGTCCCTGTGGTTCTTGCACTTGTCATGATTGATGTGAAACGGCCGGGCCTTCTTGAACTGCCCTGTGGCCTTTGCAAAGAGGGGGCACATCTCCTGTGAAATGATGACCGATATGCCATCGTATTCCTTGGCCGCCTTTACCGCCTCAATCGTCTTTTTCAGTTTGAACGGTTTCACCACATGAACGTCCTCAACACCGAGTCCCCTGACCACGTTCTCGATGGAAATGCGAGTCAGCTCAATCCCCATCGGTGCCGTATCGACCCCGGGATGGATCTGGTGGCCGGTCATGGCGGTCGTCCCGTTGTCCAGGATGACCAACGTGAACTTGTGCCGGTTGTGGACCGCATTCACAAGCCCGGTGATGCCTGAGTGGAAAAACGTGGAGTCGCCGATGAATGACACGACCTTCTGGTCCGTGGCCTTGGAAAACCCGCAGCCGGAGCTGATAGATGAGCCCATGCAGATGACAAAATCGGCCATGGAGATGGGCGGCAGGAGCCCTAAGGTATAACATCCGATATCCGTCGGGTAGATGGTGTCTGCGCCATAAACCTGTTTGACCGCATAGTAGGTTGCCCGGTGGGGGCACCCTGCACAGAGATTGGGCGGCCTTCCCGGGAGTTGTGGGATATCTGAGGTATCGAGCATTTCATACGGCGTGATGTCGACACCGAAGTATTGGGCAACCGCGTTGCGGACCATCCCGGGATCGTACTCGTAGAGACGGGAAAGTGCCCCCGTCCCTTTCCCCTTGATCGGTATGGAGATACCGTTTTCCTGGGCGATGGCCTTCAGGTCGGTTTCGTTGATAGGCTCCAGTTCCTCTACCACCAGGACCTTGTCCACGCCTTTCAGGAACCTGACGCAGAGCGCTTCGGGCAGGGGCCATGAAAATCCCAGCTTGAGGATGCTGACCTTATCCCTTATCCCCAGGTCAGAGACGGCGTCGCTCACATAGTTGAAGCTGACCCCGTTGGCCACGATACCCCACTTTCCGTCACCGACGATCTTGTTGTAGGGTCCGCTGTCTGATTTCTCGACAGCCTGATCATATTTTTCCAGCAGCACCTTGTGAAGGTTCCGGGAAACGGCCGGCACCGTAGCGAAACGGAACGGATTTTTATCGAAATGGGCTTTTGTTTGGATCGGCTTCAACGCTCCGAGGCGGACCGCTCCTCTGATATGGGCCAGCCTCGTGGTGGTCCTTATGATGACCGGGAGTTCCAGTTCCTCTGAGAGATCAAAGGCCGCCACGGTCATGTCTTTCATCTCCTGCGTGTTGGTCGGTTCTAACATCGGGAGCCCTGACAGCCGTGCGTAGTAGCGGTTATCCTGCTCGTTCTGGCTTGAGAAGAGGGAGGGGTCATCCGCATTAATGATCACCATGCCTCCCTTGATACCCACGTAGGCCAGGGTCATGAGAGGGTCAGCGGCCACGTTCAGGCCGACGTGTTTCATGGTCACCATGGTCCTCAGGCCGGAAACGGCCGCCCCGGCAGCGACCTCCAAGGCCACCTTTTCATTGGTTGAATATTCAAAGTAGAGGTCGGTTTCCCTGCTGATATTGAAAAAGTTTTCCGGGATCTCGGAAGAAGGTGTTCCCGGATAACACGTGGTAAAGGACACCCCTGCCTCCAGGGCGCCTCGGGCAATGGCCTCATTGCCTAACAGAAGCATTTCTTCTCCCGGCGTATCCGTCAATAGTTTATGCATGTTTTGCCTCCCGTTGATTTCTGAGTAAAGAGTGTTGGAACACCGTAAAGGTTCACAGGTTCCGGGTTCAACGTTCAAGGTTAAGGGTCATGGGCAAAATTAGAGTGGCAATTCGTCGCGGACCATGCTGACTCCCCCAGATGACGTGCGATGGACCGTCAATTTCATATCTCAAATGATGGTTCCGAACGCCTCTCATGAAAATACGTTTCAAAAATGCAACCTTGATGCATTCGTAAAAAGTCGAAATCTCTCGCCAAGACGCAAAGACCGCAAAGGTAACTTATTAATTTTAAATACTATTTTCTTGGCGCGCTTGGCGACTTTGCGAGAAAACATACTTTTTACGGGACCATCAACCTTGAACCCCTGAACCTTTGAACCCGTGAACGATTACAAAAAACCTATATCTTGAAACTTTCAGCCATGCCCGCATACTCCTTTCTGAGCCTGGGCTTTTCTATTTTTCCGGTAGGATTCCTGGGGACATCCCCAAAAATGATTTTTCGGGGCCTCTTGTATCGAGGCAACCCTTCACAAAAATCGAGTACATCCTTTTCGGTCAGTGTGGCCCCCGGCTTGACCTTGATCACCGCCGTGACAATCTCTCCCAGGCGCTCGTCAGGGATCCCGATGACGGCCACATCCTGAATCTTCTGGCTCTCCATGAGAAAATCCTCGATCTCCACAGGGAAGATGTTTTCGCCGCCCGTAATAATGATGTCTTTCTTCCGGTCCACCAGCCAGATGAAGCCGTCTTCATCCACCCGGGCCATATCGCCGGTCAAAAGCCAGCCGTCAACGAGGGTGCTCTCCGTTGCCCCCGGGTTTTTATAATACGCCTTCATAACGCCGGGACCTTTGACAGAAAGCTCTCCGGGTTCGCCCCTGGAAACCTCCCTGCCGTCGAGATCCACGATCTTGAATTCCCAATCAAATCCAGGGACCCCGATGGCGCCGACCTTGTGGAGGTTCTCTATCCCCAAATGAACACATCCGGGGCCGGTTGTCTCGCTTAACCCGTAATTGGTGTCATAATCGTGATTCGGGAAGACCTTTTTCCAGTTTTTTATGAGGCTCGGGGGCACGGGCTGGGCCCCGATATGCATCAATCGCCACTGGTCCAATTTGTAGTCATCTAAGTTCACACCGCCGTTTTCAATGGCGATCAGGATATCCTGAGCCCATGGCACCAGGAGCCAAACGATGGTTGCCTGCTCATCAGAGACTGCTTTCAGTATCCATTCGGGCTTGACCCCTTTCAAAATCACGCCCCTCGCTCCCACAATGAAGTTGCCAAACCAGTGCATTTTGGCCCCGGTATGATACAGGGGAGGGATGCAGAGGAAATTGTCATCATGGGTTTGATTATGATGCCGGTTTTCGACCACACAGGCAGATTCGAGGTTCCTGTGTGTCAGGAGAATCGGCTTGGGAGTTCCTGTAGTGCCTGATGTAAAATAGAGGGCCGCATCGTCCAAGAGACTGATCGGAACGTCGGGGTCGTCCGTAGCGCCTGTTTCGATAAAGGCATCAAAAGAATCGGCATAGTCCGGCCTCAATTCGTCCGGTCCTACAAACACAAAATCATGGATGGTCCCAAGGCCTTCCTTGATGGCGTCTACCCGGTCCACAAACTCTTCCCCGAATATCAAGGCCTTTGCCTCCGCGATATCTGCACAATACCGGATATCATCGGCCGTAAAGCGGAAATTGAGAGGCACGGCCCAGGCACCTGTCCTCAATATCCCGAAATAGGCCGGAAGCCATTCAAGGCAGTTCATCATCAGGTGAATGACCTTGTCTCCCTTTTTTATGCCCTTTTTGATGAGGGCATTAGCGATCCGGTTGGCCATCTCATCGAATTCATTCCAGGTAATGACCACCCGTCTCTCTTTTGCGGGCTCTCTTTCAATGAGGGCAATTTCATCTCTGTACATTCTGGCGTTTCTGGCCAAAATCTCCGTGACAATCATGGGGTCCCCTCCTGAAAAGCTATATTTTAGCTACAAAGTGACTATAGAAAAGCGATTCAGGGCTGTCAAGAAAAAAGACCGGACCCGGCCCTGGCAATAAACAGGATTCAAATTATGGAAAAAACAAAAATGAAATCGCCTAAGCGTGCCAAATCAATGCCTTGGCGCTTGCACAGGCCCTGAGAAAAGAGAGTGATGGCGGAGCCATCTCAAGGATGCATGCTTCAGAGGCGGGCCTTGGCCATCGGAAAGAAGGGAGATGTCTGATATTCCTTGACAAACCTTTCTAAAATCTCATTTGCCCTTTCAGGCTGATTATCAAGCCTGTAGAGCCGTTCCAGGGTCAACATGGCTGTCTCCCTGAACGGATTCGCCAGGCTCTCCAACAGAGGAGTCAGAATTGAGATTGCCTTTTTCAACTCACCTTTGGCTTCATAACAGGAGGCTAGGGCCATCGAGGTTAGGTCTTCATACTGCTTATCTCCCGAGATTGCTTCTGCGAACCGGTCATAATAGAGGATGGCATCATCATATTTTTTTTCGGTAAACTTGACGTGTCCTACCTGTGGCAGGGCCAGTCGAGCTGCCTTCGACATTCCATATTCGTCGATCACTCGTTCAAACAGGCCTTCCGCCTTGTTGAGGGTTTTAGGTGTCGCGCCTGGGTTGAGGGTATCCGTCAGACTATCGTAGGCGAGGTTGTAGGCCTCCTGGCCCTTCTTGTTGATATGGCGCATGTAGGCATACACGGACAGATAGCCCACAACGATAATGGCGACAGCGATTCCGATAATCTTCAGTTCGCGCAGGTGGGCACCAAAGAAGGTGGCGGCCCGGGTGGAAATGGTCAGAAATTCATCTGGCCCTTTCAGAAGCTCTTTTCTGGTCAGTTTTTTCTTTGTCATGGTAAAACAACCTCCTGATAGGGATCTTCAAATAGCAGATGACGGAAATCCAGTCAAGGCAAAAACAACCCTTGTCTTTTGCCCGGCAAAACACAATAATTGGCGGATGCCGGATGCTGGAAGTTGGATGATTGGTATTGGGAACTGAAAACCTTGCAACCGCTTTGGATTGTCGATTGTCGATTGATGATTGATGCATTCGTAAAAAGTCAAAATCTCGCGCAAAGGCGCAAAGCTCGCAAAG
>CAZACO010000294.1:0-5753 GCA_964483185.1 uncultured Desulfobacteraceae bacterium | reverse complement strand
GTTGACGACAGTAAGACGATCCGGATGATCGTGAGGAAGGCATTCAAACCCTATGAATGCGAGATTTTTGAAGCAGAGAATGGTCAGCAGGGTTTGGAGGTCGCCAAGAAGGAGCGACCGGGTATAATTATCCTCGATATTACCATGCCTGTCATGAATGGAACGGAGATGCTCGATAACTTGAAGAAGGACCCCGATATAAAGGGTACGCCCGTCATCATGTTGACGGCTGAATCCGGGAAAGAAAACGTGCTTGAGATTGTAAAAATGGGTGTAAGCGACTATATGGTAAAGCCTTTTAAAGGAGAACAGCTTATTGAGAGGGTCACGAAAATTTTGACGCTGGAACCAAAGACCTTGGAGGCAGAAGATACATCCAAGAGATATTTCTCAATTGACGGAGATATCCAGATTTTAGCTCTTCCCCGGAAGGTTGACAGGCCGGTCAGTGTCGAAATTGAGGGGTACCTGAAAACCAAGATCGAAGGGATGGTCAGTTCCGGTATCCGGAAATTTATCTTGAATCTCCAGAAGGTGGTGGGAACGAACGTATCCTTGATCAAGCTTATCATAACGAGCATTCAAAACTGCCAGAAGGCCAACATACGCGTCCGGGTGGTCGGGACTTCCGAGTTGAGTGCTGAATTGAAGGAATTTCAAGAGACCAGTGAAATTCCGATTGACCTCTCCATCGATGATGCAAAGGCACAATTTTAGCCCATCCGGAAGCGGGGTTCACACCGGCAGCAAAAAGGGGCGGCATACCTTACTGTCCGAAGTCCGGTCAATGGATCGTCACATCATTCCGGATTCCCCAATTGTTGCTGCCAAGGAGGATTGCCTTGGATTGATAGTCGTCCCACAAATAGAGGACCAGGTCCTGGGTGCTCTCTATCCAAAACCCTTGACAGCGGATACCGTCCTGTTCAGGTAGAGCCTGCCCCACCGGCATATCGATCGGAAGTCCCATCATAGACGACATTTCCCCGACTGTCCTGCCAATCTCCTGCTCGGCCAGAGGGGCAAATTCGATGTCCTGGACTTCAACATTGTGTAAGCAATCCGGTTCTATCTCGAACAATTCGCTTATCAACTCTTTAAGTTTGTGCATCCTTACCTTCCTTCTGCGTTTTTCTGCCGAATCATCTCCTGAAAACATTGGAGCCTTTCAGGTATTCATATCGGTTCACTGAGCAAAAACTTGAGTGGGTTTTGGCCGGGGATCCATATTAGTGAATATTTGTGGAGTAAGACAAGATCTGCCGGATGACCCCCCTCTGATCTGTAAAGAGGAAAATTTTTCCTACCTTTCCGTGGTATCCAGTGCATCAGATTCTGTATGGCAAATCCTATCTATTTGGAATATATACATATAACAACTTTTTTAGTAAAAGAGCATGGTTCTTGCATGAAATGCGAATAACCGGTGACCGGTCAGTAAACCAGGTCCTTTCCAGTCCCGGGAACGGCCGATTAGGTAAAACAGAATACGTGCCGAAGGGAGGTAAATATGATGAAGGTTGACATAACACAAGAGATTTTCAAATCTGCCCATGCCACAACGGTGCAGAAAAACGGGGAATCACAAGACAAAGGATTCGGAAAAATCCTCGATGAGACAATGAAGACATCCTCTAATACAAATGCCGGAGGATTGCGCCCCCCCGTTATGAACGGTATCCGGGAGATGCAACTGCAGCCATTTCCCATATCAAACCAAACCCCAGTATTTGAGGGAACCGAACGGCTTCTGAACATACTGGATGAATACCGCCAGAAGTTGGGCGATCGCGAGGTCGCCCTGGGAGAGATCGATCCGTTAATCAGTAAGATCAGCAAGCAATCAGAGAGACTTACAACAAAGATTAACTCGCTGCCAGAAGGAGACCCCTTGAAGGAGATTCTGAATCAGGCCCTGATTATCTCTTCGCTTGAGGTGATGAAGTTCAACAGGGGTGACTATAACGCACCGTAATATGTTTAAAGGACAGCCCCTCTCGCGTCAGGAACAAAAAAGAGGTGGAGATGTGGGAGATGCGTGCGATCCACCTGAAGATAAATTTTTCATAATAGTGGCAGACCCGTGCCGAAGTGTTCCTGCTCAAGCCTGCGTCCAGAAGGCGGCAGTAGACATGCAGGGGATTTAGTGTGTGCTCGAAACCAAGCATGAACCTTAATAACATCGTCATCGGAAATTCCTTTTACGTAACAAGTTTTTACATCTGTTATCGACACAATTCACTGAAAACTTGACCTCTCTCGTACAGGCGAAAAAAAACCGCATTCCTTCGCATCTTTTCTCCACAACGAAAAATTAATATACGCCCGGTTTTTCAATACACCCGACGCAGTGGTTTCCGAGTTGCGGGTTGTGGGTTTCGGCTCAGCACCCAGAATCAAATTTCGAATTTCGAATTTTCACCGTCCAATTTCCAGTTTTCAGCACCCACCACCACCCATCCTCAATAACGGGCCTTTCTTCAAAATGACCGGGAAGGTATATGTCTGAAACAGGCCATCGGTGGCGGCACGAAAATAGACGCCTTTCTCCACGCAATTTGGTATGATATGTGCATCCTCCTTAACCAACTCTATATGCTTCGAGAAAATAATTTTGGATTAGCGCTCGAAAAGAGAAAGCATCTAAAAGAAGCATCGGATTCATGATCACTGAAGGATATCAAGAACATGCAAGAACCTATTCAAAAGGAAGCCTTTGAAAAAAAGATCCAGGAGCTTCCACTGGTGGACGTGGCCGTGTTTGAGGTCATATCCATGTTAGATGATCCTGACGCCAATTTTGAAAAGATCGCAGGCAACCTCTCTCCCGACGTTGCCTCAAGGTTCCTCGAAATCGCCAACTCTGCCTATTATGGACGGGAAGTCCGGTCCATCGGATATGCCGTAAGGGTGCTGGGATTCGCTCAAATGAAGAAGATCCTCACATCATCAATCCTGATGACACACTTTATCAAGCATGTTGACATTGAGGGCTTCAGTTTTGAGAAGTTCCAGCGACAGGCCCAGTTCTGTGGGGCCGTGTCCCGGGTGCTGGGAGAGATCCTCGGTTATGAAAAGCCGGAGGACTTGTTCACAGTGGCAATACTTCAGAACATTGGGAAACTGGTCCTGGCGACCTACTTCAAAGAGGAATTTCACAAAATCAATACACTGAAGGTGTCAGAAGGTATCCCGACCAAGGAGGCCGAGCGTCGCGTACTGGGGATTACCCATGCCGTGATCGGCGCACTTATCCTGAAGCGGTTTAACATCCCTGAGGATATCTGCAATGCCGTGATGTATCACGATGCATATGAACGCACTGCTCCAGAGGGTCTTAACTACCAGTTGGAATTTATCGCGCGGGAGGCTACCAGGATCGTTGGGCGGTTCAAACTGCCGGAAGAGACCGAAGCCATGGAAATAGTCGAACGATTGCGGGGAACTGCCGCTGAAGGTCGCAGAAGATACCGCAAAGCGATCAAGGACGGGATCCACGAAAAAGGATATAGGGATACCTTCGTTGATTTGCTGAGCGAGGCCTCTGGTTTAGTCTACAGGGACTTGAAGGTGTTTTTAAACGAGCGCGACAGTGGAGAGTCGTCAATCCAGAATCCCGCAGGCATCTGATTGTTGTATTGAACCCTGAACCATCGACCGTTTGAACGGATACATTTCATCTATAGGATAGGCCATACTCGTGAACAAGAACAGGATGGTAGAGATATCAGCAAACGTCAAGAGCTACCGAGAATACGACGTCTATTGCCATGACCCAATCACGGAGAGATTTGTCCTGTACAAGCCACAAGGAGTGGACATAGATGACATCCGATTAGAAAAAGAAAAGGTGCCTAAATATCTATATGCTTCGCTGAACGACCAGATCGATTTTGTATCTTCCCGCCACGAGGAGTACAATGAGCGGCTTCAAAACATCCTAAGGTCCGAACATCATGAGTCAAAAAAGCTCCTGACGAAGGTCTTGGACCTGGCGGTCACCGTGCCGGTGGGCGAAATTGTCAGTCGTATGAGAGACACGGTAGACATCGTCCTGAAGGAGTATATGGCAGACGAAGATATCGTAAAAAAATTGGTCGAAGTGACCGTAAAGGATACTTCGACCTCTATACATTCGGTCAACGTCATGCTGCACTGTCTGGGATATGCTCGACAAAGCGGTTATGGATATGATGATTTAAAGTCATTCGGACTGATGGGCCTGTTTCACGACGTGGGAAAACTTAAGATCCCTGACAAGATACTGAAGGCCCCCCGTCGCCTGACCGAGGAAGAGTTTGATCTCATTAAGACCCACCCCAATCATGGGTACAATATTTTGGTACGAAGCAGGCTGGAAAAACGCATCAGGCTGGCGGCCCTTCAGCATCATGAAAGGTCCGACGGTTCGGGTTATCCAAAAAATCTTGAGGAAAAAGATCTGTTGCCGGAATCGAAGGCCCTGGCAATCATCGATGTTTATGAAGCCCTCACAAACTGGCGTCCCTACAAGAACCCGGTTAAGTCATTGACTGCCCTGGAAATCATAAAAGAAGATGTGGAAAGGGGTAAACTGGACAAGGGGATGTTTCAAACCTTTGCAAACAGTCTTGTAGGCACAAAAATCTGAACGGCCCGCCGTTTCACACAGATGGCACGATCCCAGACCCCGTCTTTATTTCTCTAAAAGACAGGTTTTCCGGTTCAGGGGTTCACGGTATCTTTGGATAGGACTTCAACCACGTCACCTGTCCAATTTTTAGGCAAACAACATATAAGCAAGCAATCACAAACAGTTAACGAGGTCTGAATTTTAAGATAAGACATCTCACAATGCGTTTTCATCCCCTACCGACCCTGTTAACGTCAGTTCTGTCCATGGGACCCATTCTGATCGGTTATCGGCTCGTCCAATCCCGTTTTCAGGAGAAAGGGTGGTATAATTCAGGGCCTTCTTGGCGTTAATGTCTCCACATTTTGGACAGGCAAAGGGGGCATCCTGCAGAATCAGGAAGATCCTCTTAAAAGAGTGGTAACATTTTTGGCATTGATACTGATACAGCTTCATGACAGCTTCCTCTGAAAATTCCTGATAAGGTCCTCAATATTTGAGATGCCCTGAACAGAGGGTGATTTACATCTTGGCAAGGAGGCATCCTTTTTGGGTTTAGGTTTACCGCAAGTAAAGTGCCAACGATAGACCCGCACGCCGGGGTGCTCTCTTATCAAGAAAAACATGGGAAATCCAGATAGTTATAATTTATCTGGTCATTTCCACATCTTCATCTTCTATTTCGATGAAAGTGCAGTGACAGATGCCTTTCTGCAAATATGCCTGAGATGATCCCGATTAAAGATCCTAGATCCATTCTGGGACCTATTTTTGCGCGAGCCCTAAGCCTCAATCTGAAGAGCTGGTAGTGGCCATTGTTCCGGGTTCATGCGCACGGTTTCTTCAACCCAAGTTCTTGTCAAAAATATGACGTCGTCCAAGAAAATTGTTCCTATGGTGGTGTTCAGCAAAGGGCGCCCTTTTTGGGAGTCAGGTGATCCGTTCCGGAAGCAAAGAGAATATGGAACGTTTTTTGCATAAGTAATCGGATCAGCGTCCCTTCTTGTTCGAGAAGATACCTTTCGGCGTGCTGTCACGTTCAACCTTAGACCTTGAGATACGGATAGATGAAGATCGCTTCGCTTGTCAAATCAATAATCCTATCAGGAAACGAAAGTCCCCTCCTGGACCGGGGGGGGCT
>CAZACO010000293.1:0-5753 GCA_964483185.1 uncultured Desulfobacteraceae bacterium | reverse complement strand
GCGGCTTTATAGAGCTCGAGGGCCAAATCCTTGTTTCCTCTCTTTTCCGTCTCAAGTCCGAGGTAAAGCCTGAACTGGGCCAGGCTGCCTCTGCTCATGTCGCAGTGAGCGGCGATTTCTTCTATCTTCAGAATGATTTTGGAGGGCGAATGTGTCTTGGCAAGGCATGCTACGAGCCCGGGCATGAACTTTGCCGGCGGGCATCTTGTTGGAAAGAGTTTCTTGTATTCAGCAATGGCTTCAATGGTCAGCCCGAGCTCTTCCAAAGATGACGCCCTGTCCAGGATATCCTGGATGTTTTCGAGATGTTGGGGGAGGTGCTGAATGCTGGCCGCTTTCCTGGAAGAGGTCATTAGCTCACCTTTCGCATGATTGTTTTCACAGCGAGGCCCGCAGGGTCTTTCCCTGTGAGCGCTGATAGACCTGACGGCACTGGGGGCTTGCCATGCTCACATATCGATCGCGTCCGCCAGGCTCCACAAGATTTGAGGAGACGGGCCTTCTCAACCGTTGATCAGCCGCACCAACGTAGTGTCGGGAAAATAGTCGATGATGTTAAGACAGCCATACGCCTGGTGGATATTGAACATCCGAGCAAGGTCCAGGCCTAATGCCCTGCAAAGGATCACCCGGTTGACGGCGCCGTGGGCTGTGATGACAACGTCGTTTCCCTTCTGCTCGGCACGGATGCGATCAAAAACCGCTTCGATTCTTGCCGCCAGATCGGCAATCGATTCCCCGTTGCCCGGGGCTCGGTAGTGCATCAGGTCATCCTGCCGTTTTTGCAGCTCCTCTGGAAAATGCGTTCGGATTTCTGTCAGGGTCAGGCCTTCCCAATCGCCAAATTCCATTTCCCGCAGTTCGCGCAAGAAATAGACAGGCACATCGTGATGGCGGGCGATCATGCGTGCACTGGTTGCAGATCTTTTGAGGTCGCTTGAGTAGATGGCCCTGGGTTCTGTGAGGCGAAGGCGGTCGGCCATCTGTTTCATCTGGAGGATTCCTACTTCGGTCAGCGCTACATCTGTGTGGCCATATATAGGAAAATGCTCATACCCTTCCACCTGACCGTGCCGTACAAGATAGACTCTGTTTTTTCTCGTCATGATACCAAGATAATGGACATCAGGGATTTTGGTCTCAACAGACCATGCAATGTGGCTGCTTGCTTCATCTGTCAGGGTGAACTTTCACTGATCGAAAGCATATCCCGGAATAGGGCTACATTCAAGCAATAATTTCATTTAAGGACCCAGTACCAACCGTGCTTCAATGTTGTTGACGCACAAGCCCATTTTCCCTATGTCTTTTTTTCGAAAAAGCGATGGGATTCATTTTAAGTCTGAAGTTTTTTTTAAAATTGCCGATATAATTATGGTTGGTGTATATAAAGTAGGATTTGATCTTGTGGGCCAATACGGTGTGTGCAGGATTCATAGCGGCCCATAAATCAACAGACGATCGGGTCATGTGAAGCCGTCGTTTGGCCTAGCTTACCGAAAATAAAGGCATAAGTGGCTGAAGAAAACGGCACATAAGGAGCGTTCATAATGGATCGTTAGTGCCTCACAAATTCCTCCCGTAAGCGCCTTGTTGGCTTAACAAGAGAAGGATTAGACAGTTAACAATCAAATCTTGTGACAAAAACAGAAGAATTCTTTCGCAGTGTCGGGACAGCCAAGTGATAAAGAGGGTTTCCGAAGAATGAATAGTGGTTCAACTTTTTCATATCCCTTGCTTTCGGCTTTACCGTTTCCTGCATCTGACACGTGAAATCCTATATGCCTTGGTCGCTACCATAAGCTTTGGCATTTTAGGCATCCCGCCTTGCGGGACTCACTTTAGGCACTTTTCGGGTTCGTCCGGGTTAGGTTACGGGAGAGAATGGGAATTCCCCAAATAATCGGATTTACATCGTATTTCAAACCAGGATCTCGCGACTCACATGTGGTAATGCGAGATCGATTTGAGATGGACGCCGCCTTTCACGCAGGACCCCTGATTTCGGGGTCAATTCATTGAGAAACTGAGATGAACAAACCAGAATTAAAGATTCCCCCTAAACATCTTCACCGGGACGGCTCAAGCAGATCAAGCTTTAAATCGACTATCAAGGATCAGTCTAAGGCCGGCAAACACAGGATTGGCGAGATCCTATGCAAAGAGGGATATATCAGCCGCACCCAGCTTCAAGATGCGCTGAACTATCAGAAGAAAAACAAGGGACGACTCGGCAGCATACTCACCAGGCTCGGATACATCGAGGAGGAGACCATTGTAAGTGTCCTGAGTCGCCTTCATAATTTCCCCGCCGTATCCATATCAAAGATCACTCCGGATCCACGGATCCTGAAGCTCATGCCCTATGAAATGGCCAAAAAATATATGGCTTTTCCTATAAAGCTCACAAAGGACGGGCTTGAAGTCACAATGGTCGAGCCTACAGACAGTTCTGCTATCACGGATTTGCAGGGCGAGCTTGGGAGAAATCTGAAAATCGCCGTCTCAGCGGAAAAGGATATAATTGGGGGCTACAGGACATATTACAAGATAAGCAACGAGGAGTATGACAGCTACTTTGGGGCAAAACCGGAGTTTGACGAAGATGATACGCCTATCACGAGGATCGATGATATCGGGTCTCTGGTTTCCGAGGCCGTGGTGGATGTGGCTCCGGCAGGCTCCGAAGATTTCGGCAATGCCTCAGAGGAATACTCGGCTGGGGATGCACCCATTGTCAAATTGGTGAACAGCATCCTTACCAAGGCAGTCAATGAAGAGGTCAGTGATATCCATATTGAACCTTTTGAAAAGTCACTGCAGGTGAGATATCGGCTGGATGGATCCCTTTATCAGTCCATGAATCTGCCCATAAGCATCAAGAACGCTATAACCTCCAGACTGAAGATTTTATCCGGGTTGAATATTGCCGAGCGGCGTGTTCCGCAGGACGGCAGAATCAAGATGAGACTTGGAAGGGGAAAGGTTATTGACTTTCGAGTCTCCACACTCCCTACACTTTTTGGTGAAGGGTGTGTTTTGCGTATTCTTGATAAGAGTTCCCTGAATGTGGACCTCACAAAAATGGGCTTTGAAGAAGATACTCTTGAAATCCTGGAGCGGTGCATTTATCGTCCCTATGGCCTGGTCCTTGTAACTGGCCCCACGGGCAGCGGTAAAACAACAACACTCTACTCGGTTCTTAATAAACTGAACAGAGAGGATACCAAGATACTGACAGCGGAGGATCCTATTGAATTCAACTTCAAGGGGATCAATCAGGTGCACGTCAGGGAAGAGGTCGGTATGACCTTTGCCGCGGCACTAAGGGCCTTCCTCCGTCAAGACCCCGACATAATAATGGTAGGTGAAATCCGGGATCTGGAGACGGCTGAAATTGCCATTAAGGCGGCCATGACCGGCCACCTCGTCTTGAGCACCCTTCACACAAACGACTCCCCTTCCACCGTGGGACGTCTTGTAGATATCGGAATCCCCCCCTACATGCTGGCTTCTTCAGTGTCCATGGTACTTTCTCAACGCCTCATTAGAAGGCTCTGTCCGGAATGTAAGGTCCCGGCCCAGGGGCTTGCTCAGGATGAACTTGAAGCAATGGGATTCTCCGCAGAGGAGATCCCAGACCTGGACATATACGAGCCGAAGGGATGTGCAAAATGCAATGGGTCCGGCTATAAAGGGCGGATTGGTCTCTACGAGCTTATGGAGGTGACCGGAGAAGTCAGAAAGGCTATAAATGCGGCCTCTGCCGAGGACCAACTGAGAAAGGTTGCGATTCGGGAGGGTATGGTAACACTCAGAGAGTCGGGGTTGAAGAAAATAAGGAAGGGCCTGACTTCAATAGAAGAGGTTGCCAAACGGACAATTATTGCCGAAGAAGCGATGCCTGATTTCCTTGTCAATTCCGATATAGAGAGTTATGAAGAAAAGGATGTGATTTTCAGGGAAGGCGACAGGGATCCGGATTTTTTTATGCTTGTCCGTGGGGCTCTGATGGTCGGAAAAAATGGCAAACAGATAGCGGAAATAGTAAGGCCCGGTGAGTACTTTGGCGCAGCAGAGGCCCTAACCGGCAAGCCAAGGACTATCACCGTTATTTCAAAAAGAAAGTCGGCAATAAAGCGTTTTCCAGGAAATAAGCTTCCAGAAATAATAGGGAAAAATCCAGACATTGCAAAGCACCTTTTTGAGACGATGGCTTTCAATTTGGAAAGGTCTTATGATATTATAGGGAAATTGATCAATGAAAAAAAATGAGAGGAGAAGGGTAAGGCTGGAATCCATTTGAGTGGTACCTTTTTTGGTGGTGATCTCCTTCTGGATGCGGTTTCAACTGCATTTGTTCCCGCTCGTAGCGGAATTTAGCGCTCCCTGCGGATAAATTCGAACCCACGACAACGAGGAAAGGTTACACTCAATCCTTTCTCCGGGATAGCAGCAGCAAAGGTATACCATGAAAGTAGTCTGCCAAAATTGCAGGAGAATATACAATTTGTCGGATGAAAAGCTTCCTGTAGGGAAAAAGATAGTTTTCCATTGTCGAGCTTGCAAGTCTCCCGTTAGGCTCGATTTACGGTCACGGTCAAAAACCCCGGCTGATGGAATCTCGACCCCGCCCAACACAGGGATAAAAATGCCCCTGGAAAGGCCTGACTCGGGAAGACCTTATGCCAAAAGACAGCCGACGGGTGCCCCGTTGAAATTCAGACTCCTGAAGACCGTCGGCGATCTGCCTGCCGTGCCGGAAGTTGTGACCAAGATTCAGGCGATTATGTCCGACGAGAATTCAGGCCTTAAAGAACTCGCTAAAGTGATCGAACTTGAACCGGCAATTGCCACGAAGGTTTTGAATCTGGTGAATTCCGCCTATTTCGGGCTCACACAAAAGGTCTCGTCAATTCAGGTCGCCTCTTCCCTGCTCGGACAAGAGCAACTGAGGGAAGTGCTCACAATGGCAGCGATTTCGAATCTCATGGATAAGACCCTAATGGGATACCGTGTTGATTCGAGACAATTGTGGCGCCATTCACTGGCTGTTGCCTTTGGTTCAAATATTATTACCAGAAAAAGATGTCCCGCCCTGGAAGGCGAGATATTTACGGCAGGGCTTATTCACGATATGGGAAAGACCATCCTTGACAAGCAGGTTTACGACCGAAAAGAGTCCTTTGAGATGTTTATGGGTGACGGCGAACGGACATTCCTTGATGCTGAGAGGGAGATCTTAGGGTTTGACCACGCAGAGATCGCTTCCGAATTGTGTCTGAAATGGAATTTCGTCGAAGAACACGCACAGGCAATAAGATATCATCACTATCCGTCGCAGTCACAGGGTAACATATTCGCCTATATCATTCATGTGGCGGACTGTATGGCCATGAAGAGCGATTTCGGATATGGTATCGACGATGGGTTCTATCAGACGGAGCCGGGGGCACACGAATTTCTGGGTCTTGAGGAAGGGGATGAGGAGGAAATAATGAGTGAGGTTAGGGAGTCTGTCCAGGAATCAGAACAAAACATTAGTTAGTGTCCATCCATAAATGACTTTTTTCTCTCCGAGCCGTAGGATCTATCCTCCGGCTCAAAATGCTCACATCGTCTCCTTCGGGAATCCTGAAAAGAGCTAAAGGCAGCCATTTTATTTACCCTTCGGGAGAGCCGAATATACCACATCTCTGGAGCCTGTCCGCCTCTGGAGGATTGTCAAGGATTCGACGGTCCCGCGGTCCCGC
>CAZACO010000292.1:0-5769 GCA_964483185.1 uncultured Desulfobacteraceae bacterium | reverse complement strand
CCGGGCATGCCGGGTATATTCATCCCCTTGGTCAGTTTTCCCATTTCCTCGTTGGTCATCTCCTTGGCCCTGCTCAAGGCGTCATTGACGGCCGCGAGAATAAGGTCCTGGAGCATCTCGACATCATCCGGGTCTATGACCTCGGGGTCGATCCTTATGGAAAGCAGGTCCTGCTTGCCATTGGCCACAGCCGTGACCATTCCGCCCCCGGCCGAGGCCTCTACGGTCCGTTCGTTTAACTCTTCCTGCAGCGCTGCCATCTGGGCTTGAAATTTCTGGGCCTGCTTCAGGAGCTGGCCCATATTAGGCATTCCTTTCATCTATTTTTCCTCCTCTTTTATCCGTTTTATCCGGACGTATATGGTAACCGTTCATGGGTTCAAAGGTTCATGGGTTCAAGGTTGCATGCTTGTCCCCGGATTCCATTTTGGAGCCATATTCACGTGAGAAGCGCCCGGGTTCGTCATTCTCAACCTGAAAAACTGGCGGTGCATTAGCAATGATGTGTCAAAACCAGCATGTTTTACGACGACCTCAGGTCATCCGTTTTGTGTCCTTGTCCCTAACCCTGAACGTTGAACCCTGAACCTCTGAACGTTTACCGCACAGTTTCTTTTATGATCTGCCCGTCGAAGAGATTCAGGACATCCTGAGCGGTTTTGGGAAGACCTGAATCCCGTGTTGCCTGACGCTTGAAGACTTTTCCGTTCGACTCTCTTTTTGAACGATCAAGGGCCTTGTGACGGACACTTATTTTTACCTGTATATCTTTCTGAAAAAACTCCCGGCAATAGTCAATGAGCTGGTCGTATCTATCCGGGTCGTCAAAGTAGCGTGATGAAAAGGCCTCGTTCTTGCCCTCTATCTCTAATGTCTCTCCGGTCAATTTCAGAAGTTGCCAGTCTTTGAGTATGCTGTAGGCGGCCCTGCTTCTTGTTGACAGGAAGGCCAAGAAATCATCCCAGCCTGCCTGTGCGTGCCCGCCTGCAGACAGGCCTTTGTTCTCCTGAGGCGGGGGAACCGTTTTTTTGACATCGCTTTTCTGATCTTCCGGGCCCCACCCCGCGCCGGGGTCTGAAAGCCGATCGGGATGTGTTCGGGTATGGGCGGCTGCGGCCCCTGCCAATCTTTCTTCTAAAGATGTCAGCTTCTTCAGGAGGTCGTCAAAAGAAAGCATATCACCGAGGCTGCACAGCTTGACCATGGTGGTTTCCAGGACCAGCCGGGGGTGGGATGTAAACCTCAGATCCTCTTCCCTGTTGATCAGGAAGTTCAGGACGAGATGGAGCTTTTCTTCCCCGGCCATTTCAGCCTGTCTCATGACTTCCTCGTTATCGGTCTCACTGACGTCGATCAGATCGGTTTGGGGGGCTATCAGGCGAATCAGAAGATTCCTGAATTGCTGCATGAGAGCGCGATAGAACTCCTTGATGTCGTAACCGTAGTCATAGATCTTTTCAACAACCTCAAGACACCTGTCAGGGGCCCCTTCAAGGATCGCCGCCGATGACTCAAAGATAATATCCCGATCAATAATTCCTAAAATCTCTGTGATATCTTTGTCTTTAACCTCTTGCCCGCTGAAGGAAATCACCTGATCCATCAGACTTTCCGCGTCTCTCATGCTCCCTTCGGCCTCTCGTGCGATGACGCCTAAGCCGGAACCGGCGATGTTAATTTCCTCGGTCTCCGCGATTTTCTTCAGATGGTTCACGATATCAACCGCAGGGATCCGTTTGAAATCGAATCGCTGACACCGGGACAGGATGGTGACGGGTACTTTGTGGGATTCGGTGGTTGCAAATATGAATTTCACATGGCTCGGGGGTTCTTCGAGGGTCTTTAAGAGGGCGTTGAAGGCAGGAAGCGTCAGCATGTGGACTTCGTCGATGACGTAAATGCGATACCTGCTCGAGGACGGCATATATTTGATGCTTTCCCTGAGGTCTCTGATTTCATCAATCCCCCTGTTGGATGCCCCATCAATTTCTTGGACATCAACGGACGAGCCGTCGGTAATTTCAGTGCACGACCGGCACGTATTACAGGGGATTCCCGGTTCGCCCTGGTCGCAGTTGATGGCCTTTGCAAAGATCCGGGCAACGGACGTCTTTCCAACCCCCCTCGGCCCGCTGAAGAGATAGGCATGGGCCAGCCGGTTGCCCTTTATGGCATTCATCAAGGTCTGGGTAATATGTTCCTGGCCGATGACATCTTGAAATAACTGCGGACGCCATTTTCTGGCCAAAACCTGGTAGGCCATGGTGTGCTGGATCTCCAAATCAATTTGCCGCCTCCAAAGGAGGCGGCCTGGTTGCGGATGGCGACCCCATTCCTCAAGTGGCAGGGGGATGGCAGTCGCCAACCAAAACAGCGCTCACTTTTTTAATGGCGGAGAGAGAGGGATTCGAACCCTCGGTACCACTGTTGGTAGTACACGCGATTTCCAGTCGCGCTCCTTCGGCCAACTCGGACATCTCTCCGGTGTTTAGGCACTTTAGGCACACACAAACCGACGTGTCATTCTGTCTCACAAGGGCTTATTAATGGCGGAGAGGGTGGGATTCGAACCCACGTGCCCCGCTATTAACGGGACAAATCGATTTCGAGTCGATCCCGTTACGACCACTTCGGTACCTCTCCTGGATATTCTATCCTCACGTTCCCCGGCGAGACCGGAAAAATTTCTTCATCAGGGCCTGACACGCATCTTCCATGATTCCTGATGTGACCTCTACCCTGTGATTGAGACGCTCATCCTCCCCCAGGTTATAGAGGGAGCCTGCCGCGCCCGCCTTCGGGTCAGAGGCGCCAAATACCAGCCGGGCAATTCTCGCATGGATGGCGGCACCCATACACATGAGGCACGGCTCAATCGTCACCACCAGAATACACCCGTTGAGCCGGTAGTTCCCGCAGGCAGGGCCTGCTCTTCTCAGTGCAAGGATTTCAGCGTGGGCCGTCGGGTCGTTACGTGCGATCGGCTGATTATGGGCCCTGGCCAGGATTTCGCCATCCGGCCCGGCCAAAACAGCGCCCACAGGGACTTCCCCTTTTGAAAAGGCCTCCTCGGCCTCCACCATGGCTTGTGTCATTAAATAATAAAGATCATGCGTCACTTTTCAATGCCTTTTACACTATTTTTCTTGTCTGCGTCAACATGATATCTGTTTAAAGGCCGGGTTTTCATCCAGCACCCTCCTGATGACCCTGACAAAAGAGTAGAAGCTCTCGGTCTTTTTTCTTATGGAACGTTTGAAGAGGCGCTCAAACATCTTTGTCCGCAGTCCCTTGGATATTTCTATCTGCACGCCCTGGCCGGTCAGGCAACGATTGCAGATATTCCGGCGGCTCTTACCCCGCAATCCCGGTTTCAGGCTTTCTTCCGCATGGAAGCCTGCCTGGTTCAGGGCATGGATGAGACGAATCTTGACATCCTCGTTTCTGCCGCCCACATAGACCCGATCCTCCTGCCCGCGGCACCCGTGAATCGTGACGACCATGCGGGCCTGTTCCGCAGTCCTGACGGCGATCGGCTCATCGAATCGATCGCTTTTGATATGAAGCACGGCATTTCCCGTCTTCTTTATCCCTTTAAAGGCCGAAAAGGCGTGTCTATCAGCGGCCACTGCATCTGCAATGTCAGCCGTTCCAGGCTCGATGCCCCCTCCGTGGGGGGCGATGACGGCGACAGGGGAGGTCCCTTTTCGCGCCAATACAACATAGTCCACCCCCTCGGTTTCATGCTGGGTCAGTTCTTTGTAGCTCGCGTATGTATCCATTTGATAGCTCCAGCAACGCGTCTCCTTCCCCTGGCTGGAGCGGCGCTCCCTCAACCCGGTTACAGTGAAATGGGTGTAAACCGGCATTGAGCTCTGGGGCTGATCTTCCGTACCGAATGGCGCCGACATGGAGGCACGCAAGCACCGTTTTGGCCATTCTATCGTATCATTTCAGTAATGAACTACCCCGCCGCAAGCAGCGGGGTATCATCAAAAGCATTGAGCGCCCCAAGGGGCGGGGAATACAACCCTTGTCCGCCTCTGGCGGATTCAACCAATAAAACCCTTACGGGTAAACTCCTTCAAGGAATTCAGGCCTGCCCGCATTGCCTGGGCAAATGGCGTTGCAGGCGGGCGTAAGCCTTTTATTTAACCTCGGAGTATTGAGTAATTACATCCTACCACCATTGAGGCCAAATGGATAGGGACTTGTGTATCCCTGCTGTTCTGACTATAATCGGCTGAACAGATGGGTCGTTATGAGATTTTCCGCCTTCGGGCGGGATCTTCGACAGGTATCGGAGGTGTCCGGCATCTCTCCGATCCGGAGGCCAGTATCAAGCATCCAGTATCCAGTTTCATCTAAAGCTAACGCGCGAGGTTTCACCTGATGGACGATACGTTCTCTTCGGTGATTATTGAAAGCATGAGTGACGGGGTCGTGGTCCTCGATTTCAAGGGTCATATTGCCCATATCAATCCCGCTGGTCTGAATCTCCTCGGCCTCGGACCTGAAGACACCAGGGACCGCACCTATGTTCAGCTCTTTATGGATGCGCCCGAGAACGATGCGTTTAATGATATCCTGATCCGGGGGATTCAGGACCGGGAAAGCCGGCTGTACCAGGAGGTTCCCTTCAAAAGGGGGGACGGCCGGCAGCTCGACCTCGCCGTCACCACATCTTTTCTCCGTCTCGAGTCCGGGAAATGGAAACATGGAGGGATCGTGGTCGTATTCAAGGACATCACCGAATTCAAGGCCCTGGACCGTGCGCGTCAGAGGGTTCTGGATCATCTGTCTCATGAGCTGAAGACACCTCTCTCCATTGTCACCACCTCGTTGAAGAGTCTCGAAACCCCCGAGAACCAGAGGACCATCGACCGGATCAAGCGGAATCTGAAAAGACTTCAGGACATCCAGGCGGACGTAGAGGATATTGTAAGAAAACAGGACCTTGATCGCAAAGAAAGGGCCAGGCCCTCCTTAGAACACACCCTGGATCTCCTGGAATGGCTCGCAGAGGAAAATCCTGGTCAAGCCGGGGCCGTGAACGCTGTCAAAAAGATGATTGAAGAGGGCTTTCCTCACCGGAGCTCGACCCTGCAGCCGTTGCGGCTGGGGCCCTGCATTGAAGGGATGACAGGGATGATAAACAGGCGTTCGTCCCACAGGAATGTCCGGTTGTACACAGAGATTAAAGAAGATCCATATGTTTTGATGGACAAAGATGTGTTTGAAAAGGTCCTTATGAGTCTTGTCAAAAATGCCATCGAAAACACGCCTGACGAGGGGACGGTCCAGGTATCCCTCGGGGCCTCATCCGATGAGGTGAAGCTTGTGGTCCGGGATATGGGTGTCGGTATTACCGAGGAAAGCCAGAAACAGATTTTTGGTGGCTTCTACCATGCCAGGGAGACCGATTTCTATTCTACCCGAAAGCCATTTGACTTTGATGCAGGCGGAAAAGGCCTCGAACTGTTGAAGCTCAGTATATTCGCAGAAGCGTATCGGTTCCGGGCAGCGTGTGAGAGCACCCGGTGCGTACATCTATCGGGTGAAGACATGGTCTGCCCCGGGGCGATATCCGAATGTCCGCATGTCAAGGGGCCGGCGGAATGCGCCCGGTCCGGGGGCACTGCGTTCACCCTGATCTTCCCTGTGACATCGAATCCCGATAACAGCTAACGCGGATAGCCGCAACCAAAAATTTGTCACACAGAGACACAAAGCACACAAAGGGTTTTTTTCTTTAAACCGCCAAAAAAA
>CAZACO010000291.1:0-5784 GCA_964483185.1 uncultured Desulfobacteraceae bacterium | reverse complement strand
TGAACTAACGCGGATAGCCGCAACCAAAAATTTATCACACAGAGACACAAAGCACACAAAGGGTTTTTTCTTTAAACCGCCAAAAAAATGCCCGTCTCTTTGTGTTCTTGGTGGCTTCGTGTGAGTCAAGAAGGATTTATCATACAGAGCCACAAAGAGATTTTCTTGTTTTCTGTGACAGAAGACCAAGGAATAAGGTACTAAAATACCTAAAGTTAAAAACATGCAACCCCTTGGAATTGAATATTGAATATTGAGAATTGAATATTGATGGTCCCGTAAAAAGTATGTTTTCTCGCAAAGACGCCAAGAACGCCAAGAAAAGATCTTTTAATATTAACAAGTTAACTCTGTGAGCTTTGCGCCTTTGCGCGAGATTTTGACTTTTTACGAATGCATCAATATTGAAGAAATCTGAAATCTACAATCTGAAATCTACAATCTGCAATCTCTTAACCCGAATTGAGAACACGCATGGCCCCAGTTATTTTCCTGCCTTTTGAAAAGGAGACAGAACCGGACAGAGACCTCACCATCCTGCAGTTGGCCCGGAACGCCGGCATACCTCTGGAAGCCACCTGTGGCGGCAAAAGGATATGCGGCAAGTGCAAGGTGATCGTGAAGCGTTCCGACGGGCCGTTGTCCCCGCCTTCCGATCGTGAACAGGAGGTGTTGGGCGGGCTTATCCAAAAGGGATACCGCCTGGCCTGCGAGACAGTGTTGACCCATGGGGCCTTGGTGGTAATTCCTGAAGAAAGTCGGGTCAAACGCCAGGTCGTTCTGACATCGGATACCCTACACCCCTATCCCGTGAGATTGCGGCCCAATGTGAGCCACCGGTATGTGGAGGTCCCGCCACCGGCCATTGATGCCGTCTTGGCTGACCGGGAACGGCTCATTCTCGCACTGAGAAAAACCTATGCCATCCGTCCACCCGGGATGGATCCCTTTGTGTTGAGGAAGCTCCCTCAAGCGCTCCGTTCAGAGCGGAAAGGGGTTACCGTGACCCTGAGGGATGAAAGGGAAATCATCGACCTCCGGCCGGGGAGACAGGACAGACTCTTTGGCGTGGCCTTTGATGTGGGCACAACCACGGTGGTTGCCTTCCTCATGGACCTGGTGACAGGGGAAAAACTCGCCGTGATGCCTGCCATGAATCCTCAGATCGCCATCGGGGATGACGTCATTACCCGGATATCTTTCTGCCAGGAAAAACCCGGGGGCCTTGAAAAACTGAGAACCGGCATTGTCGAGTGCCTCAACGCCCTGATCGCAGACGCATCGGCGGAGGCCGGGATCGATCCCGGCCAGATCATGGATGCGACCGTTGTGGGAAACACGGCCATGCATCACCTGTTTGTCGGTCTTGATCCCCGGTACCTGTCCATGGCGCCCTACCCCCCTGTCCTTCAGGCAGGACAGACCTGTAAGGCTAAGGACCTGGGGCTCAGGATCGGCGCTTCAGCCTATGTCTACCTGTTGCCGCTCAAGGCCGGATTTGTGGGAAGTGATACCGTCGCATGCATCCTGGCCACCGGCCTCCACAGAAGCAGAACCCCTACCCTTCTCATTGATCTGGGCACCAACGGTGAAATTGTCTTCGGGAACCGGCACCGGATGCTCTGCTGTTCGACCGCTGCCGGTCCGGCCTTTGAAGGGGGGCACATCCGGTGGGGTATGAGGGCCTCTGCCGGGGCCATGGAACGGGTCAGAATTGATCCGGACACGCTGGATGTCGGATGGGAAACCATCCAGCATGAAAAGCCTTCAGGACTGTGCGGCTCGGGCATCATATCAGCGGTAGCTGAGATGATCAGGACCGGGATTATCTTGGGAAGAGGCAATTTTAATGAAGCGGTTCAAACCCCTCGTCTGCGTGAGGGAGAAGAGGGTTGGGAATTTGTCCTGGCATGGGCATTGGAAACTGCAGGCAAACAGGATATTGTCATAACGCAGAAAGATGTGGCTGAATTGCAGATGGCCAAATCGGCGGTCCATGCGGGGGCTACCCTGCTGATAGAGGAATTCGGGGGAGAACCGGTCAAACGGATACTGTTGGCCGGTGCGTGCGGCAATTATATCGATCCTCTCGATGCCTGCACCATCGATCTTTTTCCGGGATGTCTCACGGCCAAGGTCGTCGGCGTCGGCAATGCGGCCGGGCATGGCGCCTGTCTTGCCCTGCTGGATAAAAACAAGAGGAGAGAGGCCGAGCGAATTGCTGCAAAGGCAGAATATTGTGAGCTGGCCGCCACAGTCCGTTTTCAGGAGCTGTTCGTATCGAGCATGTTCTTTACATCGGCCCGTGACTTTGAGGATGACTTCTGAGTAACCTCTCCATAAATCCGGGGCACCTCCCGCTCGCATACCTGCAGACGCCTCCTTTCAAAGAGACCTGAGTCTCTCTTCCAGGAACTGTCGGACTCGATAAAATTCCTCCTCAAGCTGAATCAGCAGATCCTGAGCGCCTTCCAAAGAACCGGTCCTTCCCTTTTGTTCAAGGGCCAGGGCTAATTGGCCGAATGTATCGGCTCCCATATTGCTTCCCGCACCCTTTGCAGAATGTGCCTCCCTCTCCAGAACCGGCATATTCCCTTCAGCCACCGCTTCCTTGAGGAGAGGCAAACGTTCTTTGAAGTCCTTGAGAAACAGGTCGATGATTTCCCGTTCAAATTCGGTGTCCGAGTCCGTCATTTCCTGCAGGTGTTTGAGGTTCACCGGGGCCCTTGCCTGGGCTAAAGGCGCACCCGTTTTCTCCGTGGGGCGGTGAACCTTTTTACCGGCCCAACGCTGCACAACATCCAGGAGTTCTTCCGGTCTGACAGGTTTGGATACATAATCATCCATGCCCGCGGCCAGGCACTTCTCCCGGTCTCCCTTCATGGCATGGGCGGTCATGGCGACGACAGGGATATTGGGATTGAGGACACAGGATTGGGGGTTGCGGATGTTCCGCGTTGCAACGAACCCGTCCATCTCGGGCATCTGAACATCCATCAGGACAATGTCATAGGGGATCCCTTTCAGGGCCTCCACCGCCTCTTTCCCATTGGCCACCGCATCGATCCGGTGGCCCCCCTTTTGCAAGATCCGCATGGCCACCTTCTGATTGACCACATTGTCTTCTGCAAGAAGAACTCGGGCGGAGCGGGTTACTCCCTCCCCAAGGCTGTGCCGCGTAATAATCCCGGCCGTCCGTTCTTCCTCTTTCTGATCCGTCAGATCTCTGTCCTCCACAAGGGCCTCGGCCAGGGCGTCCAACAACTGGGACTGGCGGACCGGTTTTGTCAGATAGGCCGAGCACCCCAAGTCTCTAAATTTCCGGGCATCTCCCCGTTGTCCCACGGATGTTAGGATCAGAATGCGAATGCCCTTGATCCTGGGATCGGCCGAAATGGCCCGGGCCACATCCTCTCCATCCATACCCGGCATCTGATGGTCCAAAAGGATGGCGTCAAAGGCCCGGTTCTCTTCCACGGACCAGTGCAACCGGGAGAGGGCATCCTTGCCATTGGATACTTCTTCGGGGAAACACCCGAAAGAGAGGAGACTCTTGTAGAGAATGGTCCGGTTGGTGGCGTTGTCATCGGCAATCAGGATGTGGGCGCCGCGAACGCTTTGCCGGGGCGCCAGGAGCGACTCGGTTTGTTCCTGCTTCCTGAAAGGCACGGTCAAGAGGAATACACTCCCTTTCCCCTCTTCGCTTTCCGCGTGGATCTCACCCCCCATGAGCTGCACCAGTTGTTTGGAGATGCTGAGGCCCAATCCCGTTCCCCCGAAACGACGGGTGGTGGAGCCATCGGCCTGAGTGAAGCTCTCAAAAATGACGTCTAAACGGTCGGGTGGGATTCCGATCCCCGTATCCAGGATCTCAAAGCGGAGAACCACCTGGTCTTCATCCTTTCGAACAGCCTCTGCACGGATGTCCACGTTCCCGCTTTCCGTGAATTTGATCGCATTGGAAGCGAGATTGACGAGCATCTGGCGAAGGCGCTCCGGATCGCCGATCAGCCTCACGTGGGTGTCCGGATGTACAAAGCAGGTCAGTTCCAGGCCTTTGTCCTGGGCATGGGGGGCCATCAGTTCCCCGACACTTTCCACGACGTAGCGGAGATCAAAAGGAATTTCTTCAAGTTCCAGCCTCCCCGATTCGATCTTGGAAAAATCCAGAATGTCATTGATGAGACCCAGAAGCCCGTCCCCTGCATTTCGGACCGTTTCAGCATATTCACGCTGTTCCTGATCCAGGGCCGTATCCATCAGAAGGCCCGTCATGCCGATAATGGCATTCATCGGGGTGCGGATCTCGTGACTCATATTGGCAAGGAACTCGCCCTTTGCCCGGGTGGCGGCCTTGGCAACGGTGAGGGCCTTGTCTAACTCGATGTTCTTTATTTCCATCTGCCTGGCATATTCCACCAATTTGCGCGAGGCTTCCTCGGCCTTCTGACGAGACATGACCAGCTCGGTTACGTTGATAACATTCAGGAGAACCCCGTCATATCGCCCCTCCCGGTAGATCGGCTGGACCCGAAGGATCACCTCTGCATCGCCTAACGGCCTCTGTTTAACAAAGGCTTTCCGGTCCGTTCCTTCCCGTAAGGCCAAGATACGCTGCTCCACCTTCTCCAGTACGTCACCTGTGTGGAAGTCCTTCAATTCCCGACCTAAGATCTCGTCCCGTTTTTTCCCAACGAAGCGGCAGAAATAATCGTTGACCTCATCGATCACATTGTTCGCATCTGCAAAAACGACCCCCTCTTCCATGCCTGAAATCATGGCGGCAAGCTTTGAGGTCTCCTGCTGGGCCAGATACTGGGCCGCCTTGAGATCCGAGATGTCAACAAAGCTGTCAATCAGATAGGGTTGGCCTTTCAGTGTAACCGGAACCACCGTCTTGAGAACCGGCAGGCGTCTGCCATCGGCCGTGAGCAGGTCGCGCTCCGAATTGTCAATCTCCTGGCCGAGGTCGGTAATCGGGCATTTCCCCCGTTCGGCCGGACAGATATACTCGTGGCAGATCCTGCCGATGATATCTTCCCTGGGGACACCGATCATTTTCGTGGCGATTGGGTTGACATCGGTGATGGTGTGGGTTTCCGCGTCGATGATCACAATTCCGGCATGAACCGAATCGAAGATGCCTCTGAGCCTTGCCTCCCTGTCCCGGAGTTCGGACTCGGCCCTTGCCTGCTCCGTTATATCCTGATAGTTCAGAAGCTGCCTGCCGTCATCTAATGTGGTGGGGATGAACTGGATGATCTTTTCCTGCCCGTTCTTGCATGTGACCGCATGGATCCCGTGAGGCCTCTCTCCCTCATGTGAATCAAGAACCGAGGCCTCCCTCCACGCAGCAACCACCTGTTGCCGGTAGGTTTCATCAGGGTACGCCCTTTTAAACCAGGTCTCCTTGTCAGGAAGATCTTCGATGGTATAACCGAAGACCTCCGTAAACTTGGGATTGAAATACTCAAAGACCCTGTCGGGCTTGATGATGGAGATCCCGAACGGTGCGAGGTCGGCGAACTTCCTGAACTGTTTCTCCTCCTCGGCCAAGGCTTTGTCCGACACCTCCCGTTTGAGGCGTTCTTCCTCTAATTCCTGAACCCGCTTCTCCAGTTCTTCATATGTTGGTTTATCCGCCATGAGAGATACCCCTTGGAAAGTGAGCTAAAGTGACTAAAGTGAGCTAAAGTGACTAAAGTTAAAGGTCTCTCTTCATTGTTCAGATTTGATGCATTCGTAAAAAGTCAAAATCTCGCGCAAAGGCGCAAAGCTCGCAAA
>CAZACO010000290.1:0-5786 GCA_964483185.1 uncultured Desulfobacteraceae bacterium | reverse complement strand
TCATCCGCCTCTCTCCTCTCTGTCTTCGCGGACAGGGAACCACGTTTCAAAACCGTTGCTCCCATTTCCAGATCCTGTGAAGACATAATCTTATCCTCCAGGCAATTTCCTATCCACCACATTTCCACAGATTTCACACTTAAAAATTTCGCCTACCGTGTTCGCTTCTGCCATGTGCACAGCCCACTTTCTTAATGATGGTTCTAAACTCACCAGCTGATAGTATGCGGGATACGGCCGATGCGTAATGGGGTGAATCCTGTATTCACTATGCAGAATGGACGTAGCCCAACAAAAACTCGATTCCCACCGACTTGAACGATTCCAAGGAAATCTTTCGTCTGTCCCGCTGTTTTGCCAGTAAGACTGGCAATTGGTACGCCTTTGAGTTTCGAGACAGCTCTTGGATGGAACCTGCTGCCTACGAGGCCATGAAGATGTTTGGGGTGGCCTTCTGCATCTATCATCTGCCAGGTAAGATTACTCCAAAAGAGGTGACCTGTATCGTGGAGGTTTGATCTGAGTGGTTGAATACCACGTCATTGGGAACAAAATAAAGGATATGCCCCATTTATGTTTTTGTCGAACGATATAGTCTTAGGGCGGCGTTGTTGAGAAAACATAGGCGCTATTCTATCCGTTCTTGGCAGATAGGACTCTGTGAGCTGGCTTCTTGCGATCGACGACCCTGTATGGATATTTACCTTTTTTGAAGATGTTGTGTATTACCACAACCCTAATTGAGGAGGGCGAAAATGGGCACAGCAAATTATTATAGAGACTATGATGCAAAACCGGAGGCATATCTGAAACGGGATAGTTTGCCGTTAAAAAACGCCTTTTGTCCTTACTATGGAGAATGTCTGGAGGTTGCGATCGAGGCAGATTGGCCCCAATTCACCTGTATTAATTGCCGTTATCAGGATGTCCATTTGTACATCACGCCTGACAGACTCGAAATGGAAGGTCATTACCGTTTGTTGGAAAAGCTTTTTGGAAATAGACGAAAACCGCGATTATCGGAAAAGGGATATCCCGTCACAGCAGGACATAGGGTGGTCGCCACCGCTTTTCCCGCCGCACAGGCTGGATCGGTACGATCCTTCCGAGGCGGATAACCAATCGCCAGCAGCGACACCCGATTGCGGATCTCCTGAGCGTCTTTTTTGCCCTGGGCCTCAGCAGAAAAGGTTCCAGGTCAGACCGCACGGGGAGATTCCTGTTGCCTGAGGACGGTAAGGATATTCATCAGAATTTCCGAAAATAACCATTTGGTATTCTTCAGCCTTTGAGAGTCTAAACGCCTGCCAGACGTTTTTTTACAGCTGCGAACTCATGGAACATGTCCCCTATGTCCTGAATCTGCTTTTTCGCGGCCTTGAATTTCCCATTTTCAATGGTGTGTCCACTTGCCTTTCGGGCTTGCTCCAAAAAGGCGTCTAACTTTGCCCCTAAATGATCGATCAGTTGCTTCATCTTGAAGAAAACTTGTAGATCTTTATCATTGGGATCCAATTCTTCCCAGTCGATTCCCCGATACTTGCACTGGAGCCACCCATAGCCCCTGTAAATGTCTTCCTGCAACTTCTTATGGTTGTTGCTATCCGTGGCCTTCCCCCTTGCCAGAGCCAACAGGTCTATGAGCATCGCCTGCACGATGGCAGCAATATCATGGTAGAGTTCAGCACGTGGATCCTCAGCTTCTATGCCGGCCTTTTTTAAAAGGCCTGTTTTGCTGAAATCATATTTTTCCAGCAGAGAGATCTTTTTATCTGGTTTCATTATTCTCCTGATTCAAGACAATACCTCGTCTCGGGCCATCCACAAATCACATCCCGAATCAGAGATAAAAACCTCTTTTAAGTGGCGAAAAATTAGCCTCATGCCAGCACAGCCATCCTATTCGCCGTCGGATAAAGGGTTGAAGATTCTGATGGGGTTCTATTGTCTTCATAATACTAATTTGTCTCCCGTGAATATAAAACCGTTGCGCTTTTGGGAAAGTTCATTAAAGCCATTTTGAAATACCAATTTTCCAAATAGATCAACGTGCTTGAGCCCTGCGGTATGGATAAAGACCCTGTTCGCATTATTTGAATTCGTCTTCAAGGCATTAACCAGTTCGCAGGCTGAACTGCCGTCAAAATCACCGAACAGCTTGAGGTGAATATTTTCGCTGTTTTGATGAGTGAGGATTTTGAAATTGCATGACATAGCTCGCGCTCCTTTGCTTTGGGCGATCCGTTCTCCGGCGCAGAGAGCGGTCGATCTTCCAGGTCTTGCGTCGATCAGGTCAACAAGCCGTGAACCGTGGTTTCAAGCTCTGCAAGCTGAAATGGTTTGTACATGACAACATCTATGCTGCTGCTTTTTATGTCCTGTTCCCCTGTTCCCGTTATCATGAGGACAGGCGTATGAGGAGATCTTTGCTTGATTAAGGACGCCAGGGTCAAGCCGTCTACTTCGGGCATATCCATATCTGTGATGACAAGATCAAAGTGACGTTGGCCAAAGGCCTCCATGGCTTCTCTACCGTTGTTGACCTCAACCACCGCATAACCCAGAAGAGAAAGGACTTTTAAGAGTATTTCGCGGATGGGTTGCTCGTCGTCTACGATCAATATCCGGTTTTCTGGATGCAGCGCGCTATTCAAGGTCGTCCCCCTTCCATTCCCTTAAAGATTGATTACCAGGCCTGATACCGGGTTGCGATTTGGCGCTGTCATAGACCCAGCGCTTACGAATGCCAAATCCGAACAAGGAAAAGGACTTGCCGACATTTTCAGAAGCTTCGAGATTTTCTGAAAGAAATATATGAATGGGAAATCCTCTTGGAACAGTAATCTGGAACCGTTCCTGGAAAATATGCTTCTCTTACGTCCTTTAGAGCGGAAGTCTGCAGGCTGGCCCTTGGAAGATTCCCTTGCCACTCTGAACCCTGCGGTACTTCATTCCACGACCCATACGGTGCAATTTCTGGCATATGTAACGATCTTATTGGAAATACTACCGAAAACGAATTCTTTGCTTCTTGACAAACCCTGTCTGCCCACAACGACGGTGCTATAGCGAGTGTCACCCTTTTCTGCCAATATGCACTCTGCCATGGACGGACAATAGCGGAGAGGGGACCTTAAAAAAATATCATCGTATTTGAAGCCCCATCTAATCAGAATTTGACGATAGTCCTCAAGTGCGACATCCATCTTGCGCGTATGTTTTTCAAGCCACCTCTCTTCTTCTTCCTTACTGGAAAATGTGTCCTCGTCAGGGACCGGTATGACATGAAGAAGGGTCACTTTGAATTCGGCGTACCCGCCTAAAAGCTGTCCCACATAAGAAACAGCCCGACGTGAGTTGTCAGATTCATCTACGGCAACCAGGATATTCTTGTTATACAGTTCTTCTTGAGTTTCCATGCCTCACCCCCCCTTAAGGCCCTTCGCCTTGACGGTTTGTCCACACATTCTCCGCCCAATTCGCTTACCACCCTTCCCTCTCTTTTTCTGTATTATCTACCAGCCGTATTCCCCCAGCAAGGCTACAAAGCGACATCCTCCCAGGCTCTCTGTCGATACTTCGCCGTTCCGCTTACTCAGTTTTATGAGTTCCTGTGAGAATCTATCTCCCACCGGAATGATCATGCGGCCCCCTTCAGCCAGTTGATCGAGAAGGGGAATTGGAATTCGGGGGGCGCCTGCGGTGACGATGATGGCATTGTAGGGTTTCTGTTCCTCCCATCCCAGGGTACCATCGAAGGTCTTGAAAAAGATGTTGGTGTAGCCCAATGACTCCAGTACGCGACGAGCCCTGATCTGGAGTTCCGAGATCCTCTCCACCGTATAGACCTGAGCAGAGAGTTCAGCCAGAATCGCGGTCTGATAACCACTGCCCGTACCGATCTCCAGGGTCTTTTCGGCCACTTTTAGCTCCAGTGCCTCTGTCATCAAAGCAACCATATAGGGCTGGGATATGGTCTGTCCTTCGCCTATGGGGAGGGGCCTGTCGGCATAGGCCTCATGTTTCATCTCGCCCTCCACAAAGCGGTCTCTGGGAACGCTGCTCATGGCGGCCAAGACCCTTGGATCCTTGATCCCCCGAGGAATAAGTTGTTCGGCAACCATTCGCTCAGCGGCCTTGGTATTCGAGAACATTCAATTCTTCTCCTGGCGTTGACGAATTCACTTGAAGTCAAGTTCAAAACAAGCCACTACCGTAGCCTTATTCAGAGTTTTTTCAAATGATATCGTAAACAGACCATAAAGGGGAATAGGGTGAATCCAGTATTCCTTTATCTGGATGCAGTATCTCTCCGGGACAGGATAGCCGCTTTTATCCCCTTCAAACTTAGCTTCCAGGACCTGCAGTCGGCCTCTGGTTCTTTTTCAGTATATGGATGACTTCCTCTTCATTCAGGTCATACCATTCCCGATAGGCCTCAGCCACAGCAAAATAGGGTGCGGTTCGAATATTGGCGCAGTAGATAGCGTCTACTTCTGATTGTATGTGATGGATGGTGTGTTCGGGGGCTGTGGGAACCGCTACGATGGTTTCAAGGGCCTTTGCCTTTTTGGCCATGGCAATGGATGCCAGCATGGTAAAGCCGGAGGCCACTCCATCATCTACCAACACAACCCTTTTCCCGGTAAGATCGGGAAAGGGCCGGCCTCCGCGAAAGAGGCTGTTTCTCTTTTCAAGCTCAGCGCTAACGCGGCTTTTTGCCGTATCGATTTGTGCCTGACTCAGTCGCAGCTCTGCGAGAAGCCTCTCGTTATAAAAAACCGTGCCATCCAGGGCCATGGCCCCGAAACCGGCTTCTGGATTACCGGGAATCTGCAGTTTTCTCACCACCATCAAATCAAAGGGAAGATTCAGCACGCTTTTTACCTGAATCCCCACCGGGACCCCTCCGGAAGGAATCGCCAGCACAATGCCTCCATTTAAGGAATCACCGGAAGATTTCAACATCAAGCCAAGGGTATAGCCGGCATCAACGCGGTCGGCGAATACATGGCGTTGATTGCGGTACTCCCTTAATTCATGAATTTTTCCGTTCATTTTTCCTCCTCCTTGGATTGTACCACATAACCCACGGCCTGGCTGTGGTTGGTCCCCTTGTTCATTCAATCCTTTATTCATTTGAGATACCTTTCTCTTATACGAAATACTTCCCTGTTCGGAAATAGGGTCGTACATGTATTTCTGCCCTCGGCAAGGCATCTCTTCCCCCAAGGATCGGCAAACTACCTGATCTTCTATGTGTAAATACCTCATTCACCCTATGGAATCCTACGATACGGATCTTTTACAATAGGCGCAAAAACGGGAGGATTAGGGAGGATTAGGTATGTATCATACTATCGGAGTTGCCTGGTTGCTCCATCTTTTTTGGCTGGGTTTTCCTTTTTCACCCTCTGCTCACACCTTTCCCGAAGTGAAACCACATGAAGATGAGTATCATGTTGTCATTGCCAGGGCAGCCAAGCGGCACCAGGTTGAGATCGAATGGGTGAAGGCCATGATTATGGTGGAATCTCGATACGATCCAGAGGCTGTCTCCGACAGTGGGGCCCTTGGATTGATGCAGCTGATGCCGGCGACCGCTGAGATGTTAGGCGTTAAGGATTCTTTTGATCCTCATCAGAATGTCAATGCAGGGGTAGCATACTTCAAACAGCTCAAGGATCAATTTGATGGAAATGTCATCCTTGCCCTGGCTGCCTACAATGCCGGACCCACACGGGTAAGGAAGTGCGGCGGAATTCCCCAGCTCAACAGCACCCGAC
>CAZACO010000289.1:0-5789 GCA_964483185.1 uncultured Desulfobacteraceae bacterium | reverse complement strand
CAGAGGGCAACCGCAAACAAGACGATAACGATTTTTATGTATCTCAACATAGGAATTCCCTCCAAATCTGATGAGTTTAGGCTCTCCGGTACACGACTTAACAAATCATGCAATTTGATTTCAAACACCATCACTCAATATCTTTCCATGACGACGATATGTTCCGGCGGATTCTCTATTTTTATAGGGGCTCCTTTATTATTTTTTTGGGTTTCCGCGTAATGGGATGGATGACTCGGCTTTGCTCCTGTCCCCCGGATAACCAAAAAGGGGACAGGAGGTTTAATCAAATGGGTCTACGAGTTCTGGATACCGAGGAGCACGATAATCTCGGTAACCTCCTTCTCTTTAGAACAGCGGTCCACTCAAGCTTGAGCGTCATGTTTAGTGATCATACTGCTTGGCATAAGCAGCGTCGTTGTACATTCCCTCGCCATATAGATCCTTTCCATAATCCCGGATGATCCTTTGTCCTTCCTCCGACGACAAAAAGTCGATGAATCTGGCCGCGTATGGTTGAGCGGGGGTTGCCCCTTCGGGCTGGCACAGACCGTGATAGGTATTGATCAGGAATGGGTCACCACGAAAAAGCACCTTCAAGTTGCCGAGATCTTTTTTCCCGGCCACCCAGGTACTGCTATCAGTCATGAAGTACCCATTGATCTCGTTGGCCTTCCTAAGGGTGGCCATCATGAAGTCTTTTGTGATGATATACCATTCCCCGGAGGGATTAATGCCGGCCTTTTTCCAGATGGCCATCTCTTTTTTGTGAGTCCCCGAGTTGTCACCTCGGGAGAGAAACTTTGCCTTCGCCAGAGCAATTTTGGCATAGGCATCGGTGGGATTTTTGGTCTGGGCAATGCCGGCAGGGTCACTTTTTGGGCCGACAATATAAAATTCATTAGACCCGATAAGCGTCCGTTTTATGGCCCACCCCTCCTGAACAGCCTTTTTCTCGGCGGCCGGGGCGTGGACCATGACCAAGTCAGCCTTCTTTTGCTTAAGCAACTTCAACGACTTACCCGACCCGGCCTTTTTCCAACACATTGTTGTATCATGATTCTTATTGAAGGCCCCTGCTAACTTCTCTAATAGTCCCAGCTCTCCAGGACTTCCAGTAGCCAGCGAGAACTTATGGGACCCATTTCCATAAATAGCCTTGCAGTCATTGGCGGCCCAGGCCATGGAGACCAGGCAAAGCACAAATATAGAGATGATTATCCCTTTGAGCAGATTCCCTTTTCTCTTCATCTTTCTTCCTCCTTAGGTAGAATTATACTGGATGAAATCCGGGTTCTTTGTTTCCGGTCGGCCCTATCGCGAATAAAGCCGAATCAGAATAAAAGTGAATATATCAGCAGTGCAGACATACATAAGCGACCTGCTGGCGATGACAGAATTCAAGTATCATTCTATGAGTTGTTCAGGGTGCTCCATAAACGGCGCCCACTTAGCCTTCTGATCCAATCTTGGGACCCACATGGGTTCGCAATGGGGATATTCCCATTTATAATCAGGCACCGGCTTGATCTGAAAGCTTTCCGCTATGGGGTGCTTAAAGACCTCGCGCAGGTGTCGGTACTGGAGCCAGGTGAATTCCTCTCTGATCTTATTGGGATCGAGGGTGGGCTTCTGTCCTTTGGGGAGGTATTTACAGTTATCCTTCATGTCCCTCAGCTGTTGAAGGAGTTCAGGCTTGTCGTATTTCCACTGGATCTTGCAGTCCTTCAGTTGCGCTTCCGGCGTGTCCGGCTCATGCTTCCAGGCTGACCATCTCTTGTATGGGAGAGGGTTGGCCTTGTTCGGCGTGCCAAAAATCTTTATGGCATTCCAGGATTGAATGCCGTCTTTCCACGCCCCCATCCACGTCTCCTCGGTGTCGATCCTCTGCAGTACGACTGCATGGCCTAAGCTCGGATCAATATTCAAGGTTCCAAACTGGAACCTGCCGCCTGTAACATAGGCGATTGCATCGGCAATTCAGGGAGATTGCCCAGCAATGCCTCGTAACAGGGTTCGATCCACAACGCCGTCTGGAAACATCTTGTCGATTATGAGACGGAGGATGGCCGGCGTATAATACAAGGCCTCGCAGGAATGGCCGTGAAACCGGACGATGTCTTTCATGCCGAATTTTAGCGTGTACTTGAAATACTGACCCGCCGTGCCCTCGGTAAAGATGGACTGGAATTCCGGCAGGTACGGGCATTCCTCCTGAAGGGGCGCGTAAAATGTCGCCTTATCGTCAGACCAGTCGGTCCCTCGGTAGATAAATTTTTGCGGGGGCCCGAAGGCCTTGTAGCGCTTCCGAACTGCCGCTTCATCGGCTTCATGCTCCTTTTGTTTCTTTTGCCAATACCTGTTCACAATCTCATCTTCACTCTCTGTCGCTGCCTTCGCTAATGATATCCCCCCCAAAGTGGCGGCTGAGCCAGAGGCTAGTGTGATTGCACCTGTTTTTTTCAAAAAATCTCTGCGATTAATCCCCTTTGTTTCTTTTTCACTCATTTCAGTTCCTCCTTTTTATTGTCTTATTCTTTAGAGACAGGTTTCTTTCTATAAGGAAAATCTCTTTTGCGGATATCAGCGCGTTTATGTGGGTTTGGGATTGTTTTGGTCGGGTCAACCCAGTCTTCCCATTTAAATTCTTCAAGAATCTTGGCTTGATAGCTTTCCTCCAACGGATGGCTCAGGATGTCGTTAATGTGCAAATACTGATAGTAACGCATCAAATCCACCTCATAGGGTGTGCACTTACCGCCGGCCCTCCGGACCTTATTCTTGAGTTCCATAACCTTTTCCATATCAACTTTGGTCTTCCAGTTGATCTTTTCCGGGAGCATAACGGTTTCCCAGGGAATATTATTGACACCCTTTTTCCATGTGACAAGTACGGCCTGTTTGGTATCCTCACGATATAAAATAATGCAGTGTCCAAAGCGCTTATCCTTGAAAAACCCGAGATTGCCATACTGCATGCGGGCACCCGTAAGATAGGCCGTCACATCGCTCCAACAGGGCGATTTCCCGGAGATCCCCCAGAGCACGCTCCGGTCAATGATTCCATCTGGGAAGAGGATATCAAAGGCCACTTTGCAGCAATTGGCTGCATGGGTGAGACCCTCGCAATCATGGCCGTGCATTTTCACCAGGTCTTTCAGGGTGACCGCGTAGGTGTAAGGATAATACCGTCCCTGGGTTCCCCTGGTAGCAAGAATTTCAAAGACCGGTGCATACGGTTTTGCCACCTGTGGGGCATACCAGGCAGGAATCCGGTCTGGATGGTCCACCCCTGTTTCTATGAAGATATCTACCCCCTGCCTGTATGTCGGATCACCATCGCCCCATGCCGAGGCAGATCCGAAAAGCATGACTACAATAACCACACAAAAAACCTTTTTCATCTTTCAATACCTCCTTATTTTTAAGTTTTTTGGAATGGAGACCGGATGGCCTCCGATGCCAGAAAACGACTGCGGCAGGGATATGAATCCCGGACTTCCTCCCTGAAATTGGGATCCAGTGCGGAAAAGGGTTCGTCAAGAAAAAGCAGCTCCGGCTCCCTCTTTTCTTATCCGGTTTGACTAGTTTTTTACTTCCACTAAGCTTTTCAGCTCCTCAGGGAGCTTCGTTTTCATTTCCTCTGTGGGTACCCTGCACGGTACAAAAGGCGGCTGGCCCATATCCTTGAGCACCTTCAATCCGCCCGCAGGGTCAAGCATATACGTTAAAAAGGCGACTGCGGCTTCTTTGTTGGGGGCATCTTTAATAAGGGTCACGCCGTAGGTGCACGATTTTCCCTTGATCTCCATAAAAGTGCCCGGTTTTTTTCCGGTCACGCGAACCACGGCCCCGGCATACAGCGTGTCGTACTTATAATTCCCGAGGTTGATTTGATCGGGAAGAATCACGAACTTGAGGCCGTGTTGAACGGCCACGGAGAGATATTCCCAGGCATAGTCCATGTTTCCGGTCTGGAGCAAAGAGACCAGCTCAACGGATTTGGGACGAACGTTTTCCATGGGCCGGTTGGCGATCAACTTGTCATAGAGTCCTTGAACCTTGTAGTACTTCTCGGCCAATTGCAGAACCATCAGGGATCGGTAACCGCAGGGGTCGAGATTGGGATCTGAGTGCCCCCATACAACCTCTTTTCTCGCAAGGATCTTGTACCAGTTGTCCGCAGTGACTTCCCCTGCATATTTGCTCTTGTCCGTGTAGCAAAGCACGAGCTGGTTGGTGGCAAACCGGATGTTCCAGTCTGCATATTGGGGAATCAAGAGCTTGTCGATAACCTTATAATCGGCGGAGGCCATGATATCACAGGGCTTTTTCAAATCGCTCACCTTACGGGCCGCCTTTGAACTGCCGCTCGGCTCGCGCTGAAGATCCACGCCTGGATATTTCGCCTCGAAAACTTTCTCCATAGTCGCGAACGGCACGGTCAGGCTGCCAGCATGAAACATTACTAGTTTCCCTTGAGGTTCGGCACCAACAGAACAGGGCAGAACAGCTGAAACAAGAAAGAAAAAAACAACCATGGCCCCAAGCATTTTATTAAGTCTCATCATTATACAATCCTCCTTTATTGGTTAGTGTCTCGAAACCTATGTTGGCATTTTCAATCGAATTTTGTCAGTCCATTCTTGGGTGAAAGATAGCTATCATTCTAAATTATCCATAATGCCACAGGATTACCAAAAAGAACCCTTTCATCAGAAGTGCTTGGGCCTTTCTCTGAATATCCCGACCATGAGGTAGACCCAAGGCTTTGACTTTCCCGTGGGAATGTGTCATGTGATAACTGTAGATTGCCCGGATACAATAGATGCGCTGCATATAATTGGGCAAGGTCTTGAAACCCTCTGCATGCCTGCCGGGCGGCTTTTGACAGCTTTGCTGAAATACGGGAAAGAAAAAGCATCTTTAAAATTTGAGTTCTGTTCACCGGTGTTATGGGGGAGCAGGTAAAATGGACAACGTCATCATCTCCTTTGTGCCTGCCGTGGGAAACCGTCTCAAACCTGGTGGGTATCATGTCTAAGTTTGCTTTCATCAGCCGGGCACGAGAAAAGGTGGTTATGGTAAACTCGATCAGGATGAAGGTGACGAACAATAGATCGCCGAAGATCTCAAAGACAGGCGCCTGACCGGATACGATCGAGATACCCGCCAGAACCGATCCATTCAATGCCAAGGCCATAACGGACAGGAAACGGGAAAGGCTGTTCCATCGCAAGAAGGAGGTGAGGAGCGTCAATGCGTAGAGGAGAAAGGCGGTGATGTATCCTGTCAGAATGAGACTTTTCATCTTGGATGCGTTCCCCTGCGTTAATGACCCCGCTCCCGGCCCGTTACGGTTACCATTGAAAGGAGATCGAGGAGAGAGGCATATATCCTTTCAATGTCGACATTGGTTAATATGAGGTCTTTAATATGTGTATTCGTTATTATTGTCAAGAAAAATTATATATCAAATTTGAAATAACATATATGAACATAAAATGACATATAATGATAGATGGGTATTGTATTCGGAACAGGCACCCAAATCCTTCCCGTGGGATCCATGAAATGGATAGGAGAGGGGGTATGTAAAGAAGTGAGAAAGGTGCAGAAGTGAGGGGCTTTGGTTTATCGGTCCCGGGTAATGAGCCCGCTGGCGTTCAGCCTGCGGACAACCGGCGGCACCATCAGTGAACCCAGGACGCCGAAGAGGACGCCGAATGAGGAAGAGATAACGGCATGTTGCAGGATCAGCGACCAGTCCATCCCGACCACCCATTCGA
>CAZACO010000288.1:0-5793 GCA_964483185.1 uncultured Desulfobacteraceae bacterium | reverse complement strand
AAGATCTTTGAAACCCGTCCTCTTTCGTCTATTGTAACCTGTCGGCTAAATATGATACGGTATATACACAAAATCATCAAGATCGTTTTAACCTGGACCCTTGCTTCTAATTTTGGGCGCCTTTTCAACGATGTCTTTATGGAACCTTGAACCCCTGAACCTTTGAACCCGTGAACGCCTAAAAGGAACATATGAATGAGCGGAGACCAGCAACGCACCTCAAAGGGCTGGGGACACAGGCTTAGAGAGGAAAACCGCGGTCTGAGGGACAAAATAGCAGGCTTGCGGAAAGAGTTAGGGCGCGTGCAGAGAGAGTTGCACAAGACCTGGAAATTGATGGAGAATATTCCAGGCGGTCTCATCCTCATCCAACAGAAAAAGATCCTTTTTGCCAATGAAACTGCCTGCAAAGAATTTGGATATACCCGCGAAGAGATGCTCACTAAAGATGTTTCGGATCTGATCGGGCCTGATTCGGTTTCCTTTGCAGCTTCGCTCCAGCAAAGAAAAACCGTAGGCCCATTCCTTTCGAGTCATCATGAAACCTCTCTAACGACCAAGGAGGGGCAAACCCTTCCCGCTGAACTCCGAGTCCATAAGACCCGGCATGAGGGCCGGACGGCCTTTCTGGCCCATATTATCCCCCTTGATCAGAGAAACGCGCAGGAAGAACGGATCAGGCAACGGGTCAAAACAGAGGCCTTTGTCAGGATGGCCTCCGGGTTCAGGCGAGAACTGGAAGCGCTCAAAACCCCCCTCGAACAGGCTATCTCACGGATTCAGGGGCCTGGCTCCCATGAGGACGGCCCACTGCGGTCCTTCAGAGCAATTGAGTCCCTGATAGAACAAGGGTCCCGACTCTCGCAGGATCTTCATTGCCTGACAAGCGCCGAATACGATCCATCGGAAATTGCCCCCCTGGACCTGAAAAATATACTCAAAACAGCCATTGAACTATCCCACCCTGAGATGGTGGCAGGGCCGGACGTTATCACGAACGATGTCACGTTTAACACCTTCCTGAGGGCAGCGTCCCCGGTGTATGGCTGCAAAGAGGAGTTGCGGGATGTCTTTGCACATATCATCCTGAACGCCGTTGAGGCCCTCCCGGATGGGGGAGATATCTATCTGACCACTGAGGAACATTCCGGCTTTGCCCATATCTATGTTCAGGACAACGGCGTGGGGATCCCTGAAGAGATCCTTGACAAGATTTTCGATCCCTTTTTCACCACCAAAGATGGCGCCCGGAGGGGACTTGGCCTGAGCCTCAGTCGTGCGATCATTGCCCGGCACCAGGGAGAGATCAGCGTCAACAGCCAGGAAGGCCGGGGCAGCACCTTTGTTGTCAAAGTTCCCCTCGCCCAGAATGCGTCTTCGGTTAAGGCCGGGGCCGCCAAGAAGGGGATCAAAGATTCGCAGATGCTTATCATCGGAAATGAGGGGGTCTTGACGACCATCCTTTCCGGCTTACTCCTGAGCAAAGGTGCCCATATCACAATGGCCTCTTCGTACAGAGAAGGTCTTAAACTCCTGCGAGATATGCGCTTTGACCTGATCATAGCCGATCAGAACGCATCCGATACAGACACGATCAGGATCATTCACCGGATAAAAGAGCTGCGGCCGGATCTTCCTGTTGCCCTCATCAACACACGGGGGAGATCCGGCTCCCGGAGGATACAGGAACAAACGGGCGCAGACCTGACCATGGGGAGACCCTTGGACGTAGACAGGCTCCTTGCACGTGTTTCCAGACTAATTGCAGAGGGGGTGGCGCCTAAATGAGCCAACTGCCGGAAACGTCTGGTAGCCCTTTGGCGGAAAGGATGCGGCCGAAAAGCCTCGACGAGATGGTGGGGCAGGGACACCTCCTTGCCCCAGGGGCGTTTCTGGGCAAGGCCCTACAGAGCGGCCGCGTATTCTCAGTGGTTTTCTGGGGCCCTCCCGGTTCAGGCAAGACCACCTTAGCCAGACTGATGGGAAAAACCGCCCAATATCCTTTCCATGCATTCTCCGCCGTCACCTCCGGCGTCAAAGAACTGAGGCAGATCATTTCTGAGGCCAAAGAGGAAAGGAGGCGGTCAGGCAAACAGACCCTCCTTTTTGTAGATGAAATCCACCGGTTCAACAAGGCCCAGCAGGATGCCTTCCTCCCCCATGTGGAAAGCGGGCTCATCATTCTGATCGGCGCAACCACGCAAAATCCCTCCTTTGAACTCATCCCCCCCCTCCTCTCAAGGGCCAGGGTCATTGTCCTTCACCCCCTGGGCAGGGACGACCTGGAGACCCTCCTCGTCCGGGCCATTTCAGACAAAGTAGCGGGGTTGGGAAACTTGGATATCGACATCGCACCTGAGGCCATGGACTATCTTGTTGATCTCTCCCATGGGGATGCCCGTGTGGCCCTGAACAACCTGGAATCAGCGGTCTACTCCCTGATTGAAGCGGGGCCGGACACCCCCACCCGTCTGGACCTCAAAACGATTGAAAAGGCCCTGAACCGAAAGGCTTTGCCCTATGACAAGGATGGGGAACAGCATTACGACACGATTTCCGCCTTCCACAAAAGCCTTCGAGGAAGTGACACCCAGGCCTCGGTCTACTGGCTCTACAGAATGCTTATGGCCGGAGAAGACCCCCTCTTCATATGCCGCAGGATGATCCGATTTGCCTCTGAAGACGTGGGATTGGCCGATCCCAATGCTCTCCCAATGGCCCTTGCCGCCTTTGAGGCATGGCAGAAGGTCGGCCCTCCGGAGGCAGAATTGGCCTTGGCCGAGGCAGCCGTCTATCTGGCCTCGGCCCCCAAAAGCAATGCCCTGTATTTGACGGAAAAGGCCGTCAAGGGAGAGATCGAGCAGTCCGGACCGCTCCCTGTCCCCCTTCACATCAGGAACGCGCCGACCCAACTGATGAAGAAACTGGGCTACAGCCAGGGCTACCGGTATCCCCACAACTATCCCGGTGCCTGGATTGAACAGGAATACCTTCCCGACGATATGAAAAACCGGGTCTTTTACAGGCCTACACAGAGGGGATTTGAGCAGGAAATCCGGAAACGGATGGATAGGCTCCACCGGGCCGGATATGCAAAAAAGGGGAGCAGCAGAAAGGGAGACCCCTGAAACAGATGATGGATACCTACAACGGGGGAGACCAGCGGCTGGTGGCGCCGTCGTATGACCAGCACTCTTGAAGGGCCTTCCTGGATGTATACTGGGGATTTTCCGCCCACAACAGCATCTGTTCGTGGGCCTCATTCAATTTCTTGAATTTCTCTTCATCGCCTCCCACGTCCGGGTGGTGGACCTTCGCCATTTTTTTGTAGGCCGATTTTATCCTGGACGTACAACCATCGGCAGACAGATCGGTCCTCTGGAGATCCAGCATCTCCAAGCACCTTGTCTCTTGTCTGGATAGCCTTGGGCGGGAATTCTTGGACGGCCGGATGCTGTTGGGAGGGATGTCTTTTTTGTGGTTCTGGTTGACAAGGCACAAAGACGCATAGCTCCTTGACCCTTTGTTGTTGACGATATTGTGCCATTCCTGTCCGAACTCAAGGACCAGATTCTTCAAGTCTTCAGCAGGCTTGTTCCCCTTGATCCGCCTGTGAACAAATCTGGAGATATGCTTGGACCAGACAGGAAACACATCCAGTATCACCTGGTCGTCGGTAAAGGAAAAGGCTGCATACCTGGCGTTGACCGCCCTGAGCATTCCCTTTGAAAGGGAAAGGACCCAATGGATGTACTCCCTGCACTCCTTTGAGCAGTAACGCCTGCGGGCATCCAGGTTGGGTTTGCCGCAGGCCAGGCATCTCTTTTCTCTTACCTGTGTTGGGTCCCTGACAATTTTCCTGCCGGTCACCTGCGCTGTAGAGGTTTTCATAAGATCTATCCGTTCGTCTTCAATCCGCCAGAGGCGGACAAGGGTTGTATTCCCCGCCCCTTGGGGCGCTCAATGCTTTTGATGATACCCCGCTGCTTGCGGCGGGGTAGTTCATTCCACGACGCGTGCCCTGTCGCGGAGGGGATCAGGGATTCTACCCTAAAGCCAGTTTATAATCAAGAGAATCCTCGCGGCAACAGGAAGAAGTCCTTAAGGTTTTTTATTTGCGTTCTTTGCGTTCTTTGCGCCTTTGCGTGAAAAACCTGAGTGGGGCTACAACTCTTCCGGTGTAAACGAAACCACGTGATCGATTTGAGAAGCATCGGAAAACACCATTGCCAGCCTGTCCACACCGAGGGCGATGCCCGCTGCCTCCGGCATATCCTGAAGAGACTGCAGGAATCGCTCCGGCATCGGATAGGTCTCTTTTCCCGCATCCGCTCTCAGCTGCCGCTCCCTTTCAAACCTGGCCCTCTGCTCCCGGGGATCATTTAACTCGGAAAAGCCATTGGCCAATTCCAACCCGCCTACATAGATCTCAAATCGCTCGGCCAAGGCCTCATTCCCAGGCTTGAGCCTTGCTAATGCGGCCAGGGAGGCAGGATAGTCATACAGGAAGGTCGGCCTGATCATGCCCAGCTTGGGTTCGATCTCCTCGACCATCACCAGGTCAAAGCATCCCTCCTCAAGGGCCCTCTCAAGGGAGGTCGCCGCATATTGATCAAAGGCCGCTTTAACCGGGAGCCGCTCCCACGGCCTCCTGAGATCGATTTCCCTGCCCCGGTACGAGATCAGCTCTCCCCTGTTCAGCCGTTCAGAGAGAAAGAGGATCAACGCCTCGCACTCGTCCATGAGGGCCTTGTAGTCTATGCCGGTCCTGTACCACTCAAGAAGAGAAAATTCGGGCAGATGCCGGTCTCCCCTTTCTCCTTTCCTGAAGCATTTGCTGATCTGGAATATCATGGGAAAGCCGGACGCTAACAACCGCTTCATGCAGAGTTCAGGAGAGGGTTGCAGGTAACGGCCGGCCGCGCTAATGGCCTCGATATGCGCTTCCGGGGCCGGGGCGGGAATGAGCTGGGGGGTTTCTACCTCTAAATACTCCCGGTCAATAAAGAACGCCCGGATCGACTGAATCATCCGGGCGCGCAGCAAGAGATTCTGTTTGCGGCCGGTCAATATCTTCTGCTCATGCAGGGAGGGATTATTCTTTGACCCGGGTAACATACTCCCCGGTCCGGGTATCGACGGTAATCTTCCCCCCCTCCTCGACAAAAGGGGGTACCCTGAGCACATAGCCGGTCTCCAATGTCACGGGTTTGGTGTCACCGGCAACGGAATCTCCTTTGACCCAGGGGTCGGCCTTGGTAACGGCTAGATCTACAAAGTTCGGCAATGTGATCCCGATCGGCCGTTCCCCGAAAAAGAGGATATACACTTCCAGGTTGTCTATCAGGTAGTTCTCTGCATCGCCGACCTGGTCCTGCGAGAGGACAGACTGTTCATAATTCTCAACATCCATAAACCAGTATTCATCTTCCTGGTTGTAAAGGTACTGCATCTTCCGTTCGTTCAGATCGGCCGATTCAAAGGTGTCGCCCGACCGATAGGTCGGATCGATGATGACACCGGTAATCATATTCTTCAATTTACAGCGGTAGAGGGCCTGACCTTTGCCGGGTTTGACGAATTGAAACTCCGTCACCACATACGGCTCACGATCGATCTGTATCTTCAGGCCCTTCCTCAAATCACTGGCATTGTACATTGTCTGTTTCTCCGATGGTTAATGCTTGTATGGGTTCAGAGGTTCAAGGGTTCAAGGGTTCAAGGGTTCAGAGGTTCAAGGTTCAGAGGTTCAAGGGTTCAAGGGTTCAAGGGTTCAGAGGTTCAAGGTTCAGA
>CAZACO010000287.1:0-5804 GCA_964483185.1 uncultured Desulfobacteraceae bacterium | reverse complement strand
CTTAACTCATCTAAAAGTCAAGGAAAACCGGATCTTCTGGCCAGTGGCTGATTCGCGATATGCGCTTATGATAACAGATGATTTTGTCAAATCCGGTCACAACCCACGAATTTTTAAATTTTTTTGCATATTTTTTGATTGAATCCAGATTGATTGTCTTTTATGGCAATGATGAGCGATGGGAGGGGTCATGGTAAGGCGGGTCAAGCTTCATGTGCCCCAGAAGTACCATCTGGATAACTCACACATTCAGCACTACCAAAAACGTGACATAACTGCCATATGGGGCCTTTGTCATGCTTGAAAGCTCTGGATAATACGGAGGCCATTTCATCCAGCCTCGAAACCGGCATATTAAATAATCCAGGCACTTTCTGCGTTGGATATCTATATCGGACTCTCATTTTCATTTTCCCCTCTCATATTGTTCCCTTAGAAAGCTTCTGATCACCTGCAGAAACAATTCCGGCCGCTCCACCTGATGGAGGTGGGAAGAACTTGGCAAGACCGCCATGGAAGCCGCTGGAAACGCCATTTGATATGTTTTTACCGTTTTAACGCCTGCTTCATCATGGTCACCACAGGTCAGCAGCACCGATGCCTTGACCTGGTGAAGCTTCGGCAGCAGGTCAACATTTTTAAGCGCCCCTGTGATCGTAAATTCGCTGGGTCCCCACATGGTGAGGTAAACATCCATATTGAGGTTGTGGAACGCTTCCTCCAGAAAGGCGGGCCATGGGGAGAGACGGCACACATGCTTTTTGTAGTATTCCATCATTGCCGCCTGATACTTGTCGCCATAATCGCCGGCGCCCTCTCCTTCCTCTATGGCTTTCCGCACATCATCAGGCATGGCGGCAATGTTTTCTCTCTGATCGGCATCCCAAAGCGGAGAACTGAGATAAGGGGCGCACAGAATCAGTCCTTTCACCCCTGTAGGTTCTTTTTCCAGCATGTATGCACAGGCAAGCATGGTTCCCCAGGAGAAACCCATCAGATAGACTTCTCGGAGCCGCAGTCTTTGACGTACTTCGCCAAGTTCATGGACATAGTTGGTGACGGAGTAATACGATTTGTCAGATGCTCTGTCGCTTTTGCCGCAGCCTAGCTGGTCGTAAAAATAGACTGGCCGCTCATCTGAAAGTTCATTGACGACCTGCGGCATCGTCAAAAATCCGGGACCGCCGTGCAACACAAGCAGCGGTGTACCTATCTTCCGCTCACCATAAACTAAATACCAGATTTTACCACCCTTAGTCGCGATGTATCCTTCACGCATTTTCAACCTGCTTCCCTGTTGCGCTTTCAGGCCGATTCATGTTGCTGTCTTTTTCTTCCCTTGGAATTTATGAACCTTGAGCGTCATTCAGATACCCTAACCCATCCATTGACACCATTTTACCACGACGGCATATTGCCATAACAGTCCCCCCCAACTGTTTTTTTAATCTGGATATATCACAAAATCAGTGACCTCGAACGAGCGTGATATCTGCCATAATCAGATACATAACATAATGGAAGATGCTATTGCGGGCGAATGATAGCCTGAGAGGCCCTCTTGTGTGAATTCAGAAGTCAAAGATGTGGTGTGTTCCAGGGCGATTTTGGTCAGCTCCCTTTTTGAAGAAGAGTGATGGCAAACTGCAATTCCACATCATCACCATTCGCGTAAGCAAGCACGTTCTCCAAAGTCCGAGGAACACGGTCGGTCGGAAGGACGCTCCCCTTTCCGTCCTTTCCGCTGTCAATCTGCACAACAAATTCAGCATCGAGGGAGCGGCCGATCGGGTATACGAACCCAAATTTGAACTCCGATGGAAAAGGCATAATGATCTTACCGCCCGTAATGCCAAAAGACCCGTTCGTACCGAAAAAGCCAACCACGCGACCATTAGGAGAATCTTTAATCCCCATGGCGATTCCTTCTCCTGAACTGATGCATGCCGGATTTACAAGGGCGATGACAGGACCGCCGTAGTAGACGCTTTGGGGCTTTATCTCAAGCGGCTTGGGAATAGGAAGGATGTCGCCTTTTTTCTCGTTCAGAAACACCCACATGAATGTGCCGGTCAGTGCGTTGTACAGGACCTGATTTTCATAATGTCTGGCTTCGCTGTAGAAGAATCCGGAAAGATCGGCTGCGGTTTCATCAGACCCGCCCATATTACCCCGCAAATCGACGATGAGACCCGCAATGTTTAGCTCAACAAAATACTTGATGGCTTCCTCAAATTTGGCATATACAGCCCAGGCATATTCGGATTCACCGTCCATATCACTTTCAACATACACCCTTACATAGCCATGGCCGCTGTTCAATACCCGGTATTCCACCAGTTTCATGACATCTTCCATATCAGGACTCGGGGCGAAATTGACCAGATCTAACCCCTTCTTGTCGTCATCGATTGCGATCATGACAACACTATCAGGTTCGCTTTCACCCGGATTCCTGAAATCAACGGTTCTGGCCTCCCCAACAGCAGCACGGGTGAGAAAGCGAACCTGTTCCATGCGCCTGTTTTCATTCGTAGCTGGCGGCTCTTTGTTCCAAAGGACGGAAACAGCTTCTATGGCCCTGTCCACTGCGACGCCGTTCCAGGCCAGGAGTACGGCTCCAACCTGGATGCCGACATTCGCGGCCGGCCCGCCGTCTGTAATGGCAGCGGCGATGATGCTGCCATCGTCCAGTTCAGCTGCGACCAGACCGAACCCGCCTGCGATCTCGTCCGCTGAAAGGCCAATCCGATCGGGAGAGGTAATCATAATATGACCATCAGGAATGGAGAAAAGATACTCTCTTAACGTACGGTAATAGGTCTCTGGATCGGCCGCAGCCTCAGCCGTAGCAATTTTTGGTGCAAACGTCGCATAGAGGTTCCTGAAATCGACACCTTTCCACTCCGTGAATGCGTATTCCCTGGAAAATTTGGCGTTCGCGGCCTCAAATGCCTTGCTCCAGCTGAGACTGCTGTAATCTGCCGCATCGGGTGGTTTATAGGCAGATGTGGAGCTGCCGTCATCGCTGCAGGAAGACACAGTTAAGATTGCCAATAAAAGAACGCAAGAAATCACTAACGAAGAAGGTGTTTTGGGAACCATGGAGATCACTCCTCTATGCCGGATGAGATTGGGGAAGCCGATGGGACTCATGGAACCAAAAGTAAAAAATTGCAAACAGGCTATGCGTCCCTTTTGTGGAGCAACTTATCACAAGGTCCTTGCAGCCGCAAACTTTTTGATTACGGCTATCTGGATAATTTTCACTCGCTGGTATCAGCGAACGGGAGGAAATCGTGGAAGTTGGAAAGCTTCGTGTGTCACAAAAACTACCATCTGGATATGTCAAAGATTCAGCAGCACCAAAAACGTGACATAACTGCCATCTCTGGCAAGCTGCGTATGCCAATAAAGCATTTAATATCAATAAGCTACGGTCACACAAAAGAGTCAGCAGGGTGAAGACCGTCCTGGCCTCCACCCCGTCCTCATCATGTTATAGGAATTGCCCACAAAATGTAAGGGTCCTTGACACAAGCTTTGAAGCCGCTTTCAAATAATAGCGTTGGGTAGATGGCATCTACCCAACCGCTTCCACCTGACATACCTGAGATATTTACAGGCCCTTGCCTCTCGAATTCCACGTGTGTCATGGCCGACTTTTCGCTCATCTGAATGAAGATACCAAGACATTTGCATTGGTTGACTTCCTAGCAGGTACGCCCAGCAAGCCGAACGCCATATTTCGAGGCGTGTGCATGAAAGAGAATTTGTCTTTCGAGGTTTTTTTATTTAGGTTGTGGCAAAAACCATGATTCAGAAGTGCGCATTTGAGCTTTCAAGCGAAAGAACATATTCCAGTCGCACTGATTGCCTTTTCCTATTTTTCATTTAGTCACTATTGATTTGTTTTATTCAGCGAATCTCCAAAATCAATAGGGTAAAATGTGCCATTTTGAGCAGGTTTGGCACCGGCCGCTGCGATCCATATTACACCCTTTGTGCTCGATTCAGGGTCAAAGACACAACTGTACACGCTCGCAAGCGAATAAAATATGATTGCTTTATCAGGGCCATTTATATGCGGTACAGGAGCACCGTCAAACCACTTTATCTCTTCAGAGCCATGCGAAATGATTCCCCCATGTGGCCCTTCTTTTGTATCGCTCATGAATACTATAACATCTTCAACCGTAATCGCTTCATATTTGGAAGCGTACAAATCCCACAGTCTGCTCCAGCGATCCCATGATTCCGAACGTCCATAATCTTCTTTTTGAAATTGGGCTTCCCAATTGACTTTATATTCATTTCCCGTGCCCCATGAGGATGTATCCACGCCGTCATATTTCATCTGATCCAAGGTCAAATTCTCACCTGAATAACCGCGAAACTCCGGACATGACATATACTGGTTTGTAACACACAGTCCTTGAGCTTCATTTACCGAAGGTGTTGCGGGATCATCCCAGGGATAGACGGGACCAATTTTGAGAGTTGAACATTCTATATCCACCGCTTCTCTCGTATTCGAGTCCGAAACCAGAATGTTCCATCCGGACGCGCCACCATAAATCTGAATCGTCTCTTTTGCTTCTTCCAGGTCATTCGCGTACTGGACTATCATCCTCATATCCAGGGTATGGGGAATTTCCGGATTTTCGAGAAGATTCGTATCAGAGGACGGGGAAGCCATTTCACTTGTTGACATTCCCGCTTCGTTCATGCCGGACATTGTAAACCATCCGGGAAAGCTTATCTGAAGGAAGGCATTCCCTGTATCGGGTTTCGCAACGGTAACAATGGTCTGATCGAGTAGACCAATACTGGGAAGATCCTGGTTTGCGCCATGGATTATTCTGCCATCAAATGTGGCAGACCCCCAGGCGGCAAACCCCGAGCAACCATGTACTGAAAAGGGCATTCCAACCTCATTACTTGGCAATTCAAAAAAATCAAAAAAAAGCATGTCGTTGTCTACCACGTCGCATAGTGCTGCCATCGCAACAATATCATCGAAACCAAACGAAGACCCTTTTGCAGCCAAACCATCCGCCATTCCCTCAATTTCCCGCAAGAGCTCAGGCGTTTTGGCTTGAATGACGCTCAGAAAGTACTTTTTGGATTGTTGAGTCAGCAGTTCATAAAACGCCTTCAACTGTGTTTGGTCGAGAACAACCCTCGCCTCGCCCTTATGCATATGATACAGGTATGCCGTGAATGTGAAAAAAGAGCTGTAAGTTTCTGCTATTCGGTCTGCGAGAAGGTATCCCTGCTGGAAGCCCATTTCATAATGATTGCCTTCAATATGCAAAATAGCGGGATGATTTTCTCCCGAAGGCTGTTCAAGAAACGCCCTCTTCAATAGATAGCTGTAATCTTTGCGGGTGTCACTGCTATCGCTTGAACACCCCAAAACTGTGCCAAAACACAAGGCTAAAAGCAAATGTACAACCCTGGAAAAAGATATCTTTTTCATCAGGTTTCTCCTTTCGATTTTTTGCGACAATTCCACTCACCAAATTGTTGTTTAATAGGCCTTTTTCGCCTTCATCTCTTCTCAATCATTCCATTCTTGTACAGGATATCGCCCGGCTCTTTAGCCACCGGACAACGCCAGTTTTCATTTAAGAGGTTAACAGTCAGCAGTAGAGCTGACCCGCAATCATGCAAAATCACCATCACCCGTCGCCACGGTCCGGATCGCTGCTTCTCTGCACCGAGCAATGATCTGGCGAGCCGAACGCCGTTGGACATCTCTAGGAATCCCTGGGCTATGGTGCCCACGTTGTTCTCGCCCG
>CAZACO010000286.1:0-5808 GCA_964483185.1 uncultured Desulfobacteraceae bacterium | reverse complement strand
GTTTCCAAGGCCATCACATCGGCCTGGATAAATCTGAAACCATGAGACGAAAGACGATCCGGCCGGAACAGATCAATCCCAACCACTTCCCCCTGGGGACCCACCTTTTTGAGTGCATATTGGGACCATGAACCCGGATAACAGCCTAAATCGAGCAACCTGTCGACCTTGCGTATTAGCTTGAATTTGTTGTCAATTTCCTGGAGTTTATAGACTGACCGGGCAAGCCACTTCTCATCTCTGGCCCGGCGGGCATAGTGGTCGTCCCACCTGTTCTGCTTCATTTTTATATTTTTATCACAGATATGCCCCCTTTGCAAAAAAAATATGTAAGCCCTCACGGGGTCACGGTTCAGAGGCTCACGCAGATCCTTCCAAAATGAGAAGTGCTGTATTATAATAGCCTCAATACCTTGAAGTGAGGTAACATCTCAATAAATTCGGGACCCCTGCCGCTCATATGTGAAACGGAAGGGAGAGGGGAAGGAATTCCCTCTCCCGGACTATTTGAGAAAACAGGAAGTGAGGAGGCGAAAGAGGCGTGGAAAAAGTAATCATTGATGGTGTAGAACTGCACCTGAGTGAGCCTGATCAGGTGTCGATGTGGTGGGTTGGCCAAAGGGAATTGATAACACAGGTCCAGGCCGCCTGGCTGGTCATCAATAAAGATGATCTGCCTCTAAGCCCGAGGTTGGTGGGCAGGCCCGGCGTTGGGAAAACGACCCTGGCATATCATGCCGGGAGGTCCCTAAACCGGCCGGTGTACCTGTTTCAGGCCACCATGGACACCCGGCCGGAGGACCTGATTGTCACGCCTGTTATCTCGGATAGGGGAAAGATCAAATATACGGCCAGCCCTGTGGTATCGGCCATGATTAAGGGGGGGGTTGCCGTCATTGACGAAGGGAACAGGATGAGTGAAAAAAGCTGGGCCTCTCTCGCCCCTCTCCTGGACAGCAGGAGGTATGTTGAATCGATTGTGGCCGGGATCAAGATCAAGGCCGATCCCGGTTTTCGGTTCTGCACAACCATGAACGATGATGCCAGTACGTTCGAGCTCCCCGAATACATCCACTCCAGACTCCAGCCCCAGATCCATATCGATTTTCCAGAAAGAGACGAGGAACTTCTGATTTTAAAGAGTAATCTTCCCTTTGCGGATGATGAGATCCTCGAGTATGTCGTTGAATTTCTCCAGGCAGCCCACGCAGCCGATGAGCGGTATTCCGTACGGGATGGGATCAACATCGCCCGCTATGCCCTCAAGAGGCTGGCAGGGGAGGATGATTCATCGGGTCAGGGAGAACGGGCAACAAAAATGGCGCTGTACTTGAGGGAGGCTGCGTCTATGATTCTGGATGCAGCGGCGTCCGAATATTTCACAGGGCTGGTAAACACAATTGACCGGGAAGACTGAGATAGAGTGGAATACTATCCGGATGGTTCCGATCCTGCACAACAGGATGGAATTCGCCCTGGCAGTAAGACGGGCATTTGAAGCGTTCAAACCGGACCATGTGGCCGTGGAGTACCCGGATACACTGAAAGAGAAGATCCTTGCCGGCGTCAAGAGGCTTCCCCTGCTGTCGGTCGTCCATTACGAGGAAAAAGACGGCACCTTTACCTATCTTCCCTTGGAGCCGACCGACGGCCAGGTCGAGGCGATCCGGTTGGCCCTTTCGGGCGGAATCCCGCTTCATTTTATTGACCGGGATACAGAAGGGTATCCGCCTGACGTCTCCCCGATGCCGGACCCTTATGCAATTACCAGGATAGGTCATTTCAATTATTGTCAGGCCTACATGAAAACGGACCGGGGTCATGTGCCTTCTCCCGAGGATACCCTTCGGGAGAAAACCATGGCCTATCACCTGCAACAACTGACCAAAACCGGGGAAAAGGTCCTCTTCGTAGGCGGGTTGTTTCATACCCGCGAGATCTTGGACCTGCTCGACCACCCCCAGACCCAGGTCATCGGTCGGCGGGCGCGGAAAGGGGTTGGGCTGGCCCACCTCCACAGGGAGTCGAGCCGGGAGATTATGACCGAAATGCCGTATCTTGCAGCGGCCTATGAGCGCGGCAGGTCAGGGCTTATGAACGTCGACAGGCTCAAGATCAACGCTGAATTGATTGACATTGCGAGAAAAAGATATTGGAAGACCAGCAAGGAAGAGCTCTCTCACAGCCAGATTCGTATATTAAACAGGTTTGCCAGAAACTACGCCTTTTTGACAGGGAATCTCGTAGCCGGTTTCTACCAGCTTATTGTTGCGGCCAGGGGTGCGGTGGACGATAATTTTGCTTATGAGGTGTGGGATAAGGGGAGCGATTATCCCTGGCAGACTGAAGCGCCCGGGCTGCCGGTGCTTCGACTCAAAGGAGAAGATCTCTTTTTAGACAACAGAAGAATCCGTTTTCACCGCCAGCTAAAAACCCTGCGCAGGCGTTTGGTGTCTGTCCCGGTCAAGAAAAAGAAACGGGAGCGTCACCCGGGGGAATGGCGGAAAGATTTCAAGGGATTTTCCATCTGTTCGTATCCGCCGGAGGATGTGGTGGTTGAAGGCTATGGCCACTATCTGAGGAAGAAGGCCCTTGAGATCAAGACCGAGGAGAGTACCCGGATCGAACCGTTTTCCTGTTCCATGCTGGACGGCCTGGACATCAGGGAAACCATCAGGGAATGGACCAGCGGGACGATCTATGTCAGGGAGGAGCGACCGCTAAAGGGGAAGGTCGGGTCTGTGGTGATGATTTTTGATCCCGATGTTCCGGACAAGGATGGCAGGGAGGATTTTCCCTGGTGTGTGACCTGGCTCGGAGAGCACACCCAGGAATCGGATATGGCCTTTTACAGTACCCCGGCCGGCGAGGTCATGGACGGTCCGGGGATTTCCAGGTGCCAGTACGGGGGATTCATGCTGACCTACCCTCCCCTTCGGGTCTACGACATCTGGAGAGATCCCTTTTTTCATTTTGCCAGGAACAAACCTGAAAGACTCCTCATGGCCGCCCTGGACTACAGTCTTGAAAAACACGTGGTCTACGTGGCTGCCGCCCCGCCGTCCGGATGGTGCCGGAGCATGGCGGCACGGTTAGGCAAAAAGATTATCTACCTCCCGATCGGTACCTTTTCGCCGGTTACCTTAAAAAAGATCCGGCAGTTTCACGTCTTAGACGGCCATCCGGTCAGAAGGTATGCCCGTGACTATATCTGAAAACCTCAGTGAGCATTTCAGCTATTGCTTCCTGTCGGGCCTTTCAGCCATACCACCTATGATCTTCGGGCCTAAACGGGTGAGTTATCGTATCACGATGCTGTCAATGGTGACGCCGCCGTCATTAATTGACATGGACTTCACGGTTGAGGTTGCCGATCGAGTTGTGAATGTGGAATCCCATCCAGCTGAAAGAGTTACCTCCTTGGATGAATCCAGTGTCAGGTCTTCTGTATAGGTCCCCTGGGCTATCTTTATTGTGGCCCCGGAACCTGCCGCGTCCATACCGGCCTGTATGGTAGAATAACAGGGGGTCTTATGACCACATAAACCGTCAGGTGCAACATAAACAATGGCTCCAGACTCATAGGCCCCCCGGTCTACCCCGCTGCCCTGGGGGCGGCTGATCCCTTCAAGGTCATGGTCCGGAATCAACCCACCCAGACCGCCCACAGTCAGGCCGCTGTCCATGGCCGGACTACCGGTTTTCAAGTGGCCGTCAAAGGTTTCCAAGGTGTCGTCAACAACCAGGGGATTTTGGGAGATGTCATTTGCTGACAAGCTCATCCCTCCCAACTTTGTGCGGTATACCACGTTGTAGTCAATCCGGGTATTATAGAAATTGTTCGGGTCGAGCCAGATATAACAGGTCGTATCACTTGAATCCATATACTCCTGATTGCCGATAAAAATATTATTTTGGATGGTAATGGTTTCAGTTCCATCGCAACTGCCGTCATCGCATTCGGCAGTAATGAGACAGTCCCCTTGCCCGGTAAGGGTTGAATTGACAAGCGATACGGCATTACCCTGCCTGAGGGTGAACACCAGCGCGGCGCCCCCGGCCCGGCAATTGTCCACATTATAGGTAAAGGATTTTCCGTTGAAAAACCCGCAATTGCTCTTTATCAGGGTGTTTTCGATGCGGGTGGGACCGTTTACCTTGATCTGATCTCCGGCATTGCCGTAAGATTGGGTCCTTCGGATCACGATCCGGCTTGAAAGCCTGGTATAAAGCAGATCAAGCCCGTCCGAGGTGTTATATCTGAATACGGAATCTTCAATCACCCAGTGACCGCCGGTCTCTCCTGTGCCGACCCCGTCGCCGTATCCCCCGGCTGTCTGAGCCCAGCAGTTGTTCATCGTTTCATCAGGATAGGACTCTGCGCAGCCGTTCCATTCCACCGTCCATTTCTTAAAGCTCAGCGTTCCGGTGTTGGCATCATTGCCATCAATGTCACCGTCCCATCCCACCCAGCCGTTGCCTGCAATTCGAACGTTTTGAACGCTCCAGTCTGTCAGCCTGCCTGCATGGATTCCCCCTGCGGCAAGTCCGTGAATATTCAGGTCTTCCAGTGTCACGTTTGATGAATCAGATGCTCTGATGCCGATGGCGGCCCAGTCACCAAAGGGCGGTGTATCCCGCTCACAGCGAATCGCGGGGTTTGCGTGGTGTTCCACGCAGCCGGAATGATCGGTCAGCTCCATGCAGGCGATGGCGGCATTGTCAGTGCCTGCCAGGCTGATGATCTGCCAGGCCCTTTCAGCACCCCACAGCTCTGGTGGGTCGGCACACCCCTGATCCCATCCGGCGCCCATCAGTCGGGTAGGGTTGTTTGGGGACGGACCTGAAGGCAGGGAGGGCAGATGGCAGTCATACGCCCCTTCAGCCTCGCACCAGCCGGTATTGGGGGCATCGATACCCATGCGGTAGGACCCGCTACCGATCACCAGGGTATCGCCCCCCTGGATTTTCCATGCACCGGTGCCGTTTAAGGCCCAGAACGGGTGAGACCAGGCACAGGCCTGACTTGTCCCGGATCCGGGGTAAGGCGCATCTGTAAGGCCGGTGCATTGATCAGCAGTTCCCCCGTCTGTTCTGACATAATAGGTGGCTGCATCCGCAATCGATGCAGATGCCACCCCCCACATGAGAACCACCCAACCGATCGTGCTTGATACAAGCCTCATCATGGCTTCGTTCTTCCTGAGTCTGACCTCTATCTATAAACTTCGATGGCCATAAAGACGCATGGTGAACTTTTACTGGATCTATAGGAACTACAAGATGTGGAAATGCTCCTTTGTGCCTGCTCCGAAGATTACTGAAACGTACCCGACAAAGCAACTGAAACTCTTTGTATAATGGATGTCAGTGCATAAGTGAACAGCTCCGTTGCCTCACCCGTGTGCCTGTTGGCCAATCTGCTGTAGTGACGTTCAGCAATCCTGGTGAAAGCGAGACAAAGACCGCTATCCTTACCGCAATTGATGACGGCAAAAAGGGTCTTGATCGTGTCAATTTCGTCCTCTCGCTTCTTGAAAAAGCAGATTTGTCAGAAAAAGGCATTTCAACAGGTAGGTTCCGCCATTTATTTCTCTCTCCTCAAAGATCGATTTCCCATCCGTTCTAAAGAACGTCGAACCGGTTTCAACCGGTAGATCACAAATCCCGCAAACAAGGCGACACCGGCGACAAGAAAAAGGGTCTGAAACCCGCTCCATTCCCCAATATATCCTAAAATAATGGAACCTGAAAACGCCCCCGCGTCGATTCCTCCGGTAAATATGCCGTTTATTTTGCCCCGGATGC
>CAZACO010000285.1:0-5813 GCA_964483185.1 uncultured Desulfobacteraceae bacterium | reverse complement strand
CCCTCCCCGCCTACGATTCCATGGCCCTGGCGGCCGTGGCCTACACCTTTGGCTTCATGGGGATGATGCTGTCGCCCGTACATCTCTGCTTTCTGGTATCCAAAGACTACTATAAGGCCGGCCTGCTCAAAAGCTACCGCTACCTTGCCCTGCCCATGCTCACGGTCATGGCCGCGACCCTCCTTCTCTATTTGGGCATCATGTCCCCGTAAAAGCGCCTCTTCTTGGAAAAATGCCCCACACGTACGGCTATCTTTATCCTTCACAACCTCGGCGTTTCTTTCATCTTCGCAAGGGTTGCATCAATAAGCGTCCGCGTTTGTTCATGCCTGCAGGTGTCCCGCGTCAATTCCAACGCCCTTTGCGCTTCCGCACCGCCAATTGTGCCCAAAGCAGTTATGGCGGCTTCCCAGACGTATTGAGGAAGGCGTGTGTTGCAGATTAAATTCCGAACTGGCTGAACCCCCCGAACGTCTCTGATTTGGCCGAGGGCCCATACAGCCTGGTATACAACGACGTCACGATAGGGGTCGAACGTTGCGTTCTGCAGGGCGGCAATAAGCGCTGTTAGAACCCGATCCAGGTCCACATTCGCCGGACAAGGGTGTTCGCAGACTCTTCCGAGTGCATTGGCGGCGCTCGATCTGTCCTCCCTGGCCGCTCGTTCGTCTTCCATGATGGCACATAGCATGGAAGCCGAAGCGGTAACTCTGCGCAGACCGAGTTCGAGAATCGCAGAACTCCGGGCCTCGGCACCGGCCCGACTTGCGATCTCCAATAGTGTTGCGGTGGTTTTGGCGGGAAAGTCCATATACCGAATATGACGTACCGTTTTCGCGCATACCATAACCATGCCAAGACAGGCCACCCCAATCAGGCCCATTCCGAAAACTCTTATCGCGGGCCTTGATCTTGCCCCTATGCGGGCAACCCAAACGCCGACAGCCGTGGCGGCCAGCCAGGCGCCGAGGACGAATAGTCCGTAGAGTTGTTCGTAAAACCTTACGACGCCACAATTGCTCGAGATGTAGCTGAACCAGGAGATCGCAAATACCACGGTTGCCAAGGCCCCGATTATCACGGCAGCCGTCGCAACCTTTGTACCTCTGAATATCGGTGGAATCATTCAGTCAAGGCTCTTTTTTGACGATGAAATGATGGCGAGGACAAAACAAGGTTGCCAGAAACGCCAGAAGGGTTGCAGCGCCGGGAATAACCGCGTAAACGAGGCCAACAAAAAAGAAGTGTCCGAACAGTGAAGGGTAGTTGCTTCCCGGGGTGCCGGTGTCATAAGGACAATGATAGGCACCGAGAATAAGCAGGGGCAGGGCTACAAGTGCTACCGGGGCAAAGACCCGCCAGACATGCATTCGCCTCTTTGACCCCTTCACGGCCGCAATAACTGCTGCGGTTCCAAGGGGAATGGAGATCAGAAATCCGATAAAAGCTCCGATGAACAACGAGAACCCCAGCGCGATTCCCATCTGATGACCCTTTCGTTATGCGCCCAACCCGCAACGGGTTTCTGAGCGGCCATTTCTGCTGCGAAGCGGCGAAAATGGTCGGTCTCCAGAAATTTGCAAACATGCCCGTTATCAACGGATGTGCCCATTTCTGAACATTATTTCCGCTCAGATCTCTGTAATTTCAATGTGACAAGGTTATAGCTGTCGGGGCATTGTAGCTCAATCGTATCGCCGTCCCACCAAGGGAGATTTCCTCCGAATTGGAAGGTAGAAAGGCTGGGAAAAATATCATGATAGAAAAATCCACATAACCCTCCAGGATCATGACAGCTGATCTCAAATGAATCCCCGGCCTGATGGCCGGCATTGCATTTACCTTTCACACCTGCAATCGTGGCCACAACTTTCTTACCTATCCCTGGATCTTTTGCCATGCCAATTCTCCTCCTTTTTTAATCCGCCAGAGGCGGACAAGGGTTGTATTCCCCGCCCCTTGGGGCGCTCAATGCTTTTGATGATACCCCGCTGCTTGCTGCGGGGTAGCTCATCGTGCCGATGTTGAATCAGATTTCAAGTTGCCTTCCGTGCACGTGAAGAAACGAGAACCTGGGCAGGCAGACAAACCTTTCATTCCTTGGTTTTCAATCAGTGGGCATTGAGGGACGTCAGGGTCTGATCCCAATCACACAATTCGCTTGCAATCCACTCATCAAGATATGATCTCATTTGTTTACTCCATGGAACTCGGTTTTGATCACCGCGCCCTCTGCCGCAGAGGATGCGAGCCTTGCGTACAGTTCCAGGTATCCTCTTTTGAACTTGGGTTCCGGTCGCTGCCATCTCTTGAACCGCTCCTGAATCTCTTCTTCAGGGACGTGGAGTTGAAGACTCCCTTTTTCCACATCGATGCTGATTCTGTCCCCGTCCTCCACGATGGCGATGGGACCCCCTTCAGCGGCTTCCGGTGAGATGTGTCCCACAAAACATCCGTTGTTTGTACCGGAAAAACGACCATCCGTGATCAGGGCGGTCGTCTTGTTGAGACCCATGCCATAGAGATATTTCATGGCCTTGTACATCTCGCGCATGCCCGGGCCCCCTTTCGGGCCTTCGTAACGGATGACCACCACCTCCCCCGGTTGAATCTGTTTGTCAAGGATGGCCTTATTGGCGGCTTCTTCCGAGTTGAACACCCTGGCGCTTCCTGAAAAATGGAACAGGGCCGGATCGATGGCGCCGGGCTTACTGATGCCCGTTTCAGGGGCCAGATTCCCCCTCAACACAGCGATGCCTCCCATATGTCCAAAGGGCTTTTCCATGGTCTTGATGATCTCCTCATTTGCCGGAAACGGGTATTCATAGGATGCCAGGTTTTCAGACAGGGTCCGTCCCGTACAGGTGAGCGCATCCCCGTGAAGGAGGGGTTTCAACCGTTCCATGACACGGGGAATGCCGCCGGCCTTCCAGAAATCTTCCATATCCCATTTGGCAGCCGGGTTCACCTTGGCGATGTGCGGCGTGTCTTTGTTGAACCGCTCAAAGGTGTCCAGGATATGAATGTCTGCTTCCCCCTCGTAAGCGATGGCCGAAAGATGGAGCACCGCGTTGGTGGAACCGCTGATCCCCATACAAACCCGGACGGCATTTTCCAGCGATTCCTTGTTGATGATCTTTCTGGCATGAACGTTGTTTTTCACCAGGTTGCAGATGGCCACTCCCGATGCCCTGGCCATACGCAGCCGGTCCGAGTGGGTCGCCGGGATCAGGGCACCCCCCGGCAGGGACATCCCCATGGCCTCGGTAAGGCAGCACATGGTGTTCGCGGTTCCCAAGAAGGCACAGGAACCGCAGGAGGGGCAGGCCAGGTCTTCCAGGGTGCCGAATTCCTTTTCAGAGATCCTGCCGGCGCGAAGCATGCCCAGGGCCTCATCAATGGATGTTAAATCCGTCTTTCGGCCGTCAAACTCCACCCCTCCGGCCATAGGACCCCCGTGCACCATGATGGCGGGGATATCCAGACGGCCGGCCGCCATGAGCATGCCGGGTACGATCTTATCGCAGGAGGCAAGCAGCACGATGGCGTCCAGACGGTGGGCCTGAACACAGACCTCCACTGAATTGCAGATGATCTCCCTGGAAGGCAGGATGAAGTGCATCCCTTCATGGCCGTTGGCCACGCCGTCGCAGGCGCCGATGACGCCGAATTCCACAGGGGTTCCGCCTGCGCGGTAGATCCCCCATTTCACATGTTCGCTCACCTGGTTCAGGTTAAAATGTCCCGGCACCAGGGTGCTCCAGGAGTTGGCGATGCCGATCATAGGCCTGGACAGGTCATCGTTGGAATACCCCATACTCTTGTAAAGAGAACGGCAGATGCCGTTTTCAACGCCGCTCATGATCTTGCTGCTTCTTAAAGGTGTTGTCATTTCAGGCTCCTTTTCAGGGGGGTTCGGGTCGAAAGAAGAAAGACAACTGCATAGGTCCAATTTGTGGAGGTCTTGGGTGCCCGTGATGGTCAGGACCTTTGATTTCTGGAATGGGCGCAGGTCGGCGCATGCGGTGTCGCATCCCTGTACGGCCAGGATCAGATCCGCATCGCTGTTTTCTGCGGGCACGAAAACGACTTTTCCCCGAAGCCTTTTCTCCAATTGCGTCACCAACGCAACCCGGTCATAGCCAGGGTTGCAGCCCCCGCAATATTTGACCCCGATCTTCAGGGGAAATCGGGCCTGTGGATCTTCATCGGGCATGGCTGCTACTCATCAATACCGCACAGCTTCCTGGCCGCCTTCTGCTTTTCTTGAAGGTTCACGAGGCGCGAAATCATGATCCTCTGTGCCTGGGGAGATCCCGCACCGTGCATGGATTCCGTGAGATAGCCCACGGCAGCCGTTCCCAACGAGATATTTTCGATCAGCCTGAGGATGCGAAGCCGGTTTTCCGTGGGCACCTCCGGGTTGGCCTTGAAATACTTTTCCACCCATTTTCCGGTTTCCGGAGACCGGAGATCTTTCTCAGAGGGCATGGTCACCATGAGCCCCCCGGCAATATCCTGGGCAAGCCTCGATATCTCGTAGGGAAAGCGGGTCACATTGTGTTTGTGTACGTTGGCAAGAAGGGTATTGACCGCGTAGGTTCCGCTGGGCTCCCGGTGTCCTTCAGATGCGCAGGCGATGCATCCGCAATAGAGGGTTTCGTTGAGGTGGTTCATCTCGATCACCTTGTCTCGAATGTGGGAGGCTTTTTCGGCCCCATTGTATTCGGCTGCGGTCTGGGCAGCGCCGATGAGCACATCCCCCACCCCCACCTTGCAGGCGTAACTCTGGCGATGATAGGCGGCAAAGGCCTCCACCAACTGGCCCACGAAGTCGTATTCCTTGTACATGAACACACGATCCCAGGGCACGAATACGTTGTCGAAAACCACCAGTGCCTCATGCCCGCCGAAAAGGAGATTGCCCTGATCCATGTTGCCGCCCTCCAGTTTTCGTGTATCGCAGGACTGGCGGCCCATGATATAGAGAATGCCATCCGTGTCACTCGGGAGGGCAAAGGAGACGGCATAATCCGCGTCCTCTTTTTTCATGGAAATGGTGGGCATGACGATGATCTCATGGGAATTGAGGGCGCCTGTCTGATGGGCCTTGGCCCCTCTCACCACAATGCCGTCTTTTCTTTCTTCCACCACATGCAGATAATGATCCGGGTCCGGCTGATCATGGGGCGGAAGCCGCCTGTCGCCCTTGGGGTCTGTCATGGCCCCATCGCAGGTCAGGTCGTTTTCCTGAACATAGGCCAGGTATTTCAGAAAACGCTCATGATAGGTGGTTCCATGGGCTGCATCGATATTGAAGGTAACGATAGACAGGGCATTGAGGCTGTCCATTCCCACGCATCGCTGAAAACAGCACCCTGTGTGACGGCCCAGCAACCTTCCCATCTTGCTCTTTTTGACCAGATCTTCGGTGCTCTGGTGAATATGGGTGAAACGGTTGATCCTCTCTCCGGAAATATGGGATGTGGCCACCATGATGTCCTGGTATTCCGGAAGCTGGGCCAGTTCGTAGGTCTTTTTAACGGCATTCATGGAAGGGCGAATGATCGGATCGTCCACCACGTTTTCCAGCCGTTTTCCAAACATATAGACGACCAGGTGAAGCCGTCTCAAACTCTCTTCATACTGCTCTGGGGTCATCATCGGCATGGAATGCTCCTTGTCCGGGCAGGCCCGGAAGTGTGGGTGAAGAATCATGCGTTAAGCATGAACGATATGGGAGGCTTGGGGTATCCCTCCGCAGCTTTTCCACAGGCGCGGAATTCCCTTTCGCGCCCCTGTTGTTTTCCATT
>CAZACO010000284.1:0-5823 GCA_964483185.1 uncultured Desulfobacteraceae bacterium | reverse complement strand
AACTGGAAACTCGAAACTGGGATTGTAAAACGCAGACTTTTTCATTGGATTAAGATAATTCTTTAACTTTAGGCACTTTTTTTGGTTGCGGACACCCGCGTTAGTGAATGATTCCGATGCATCGGAACGAGTTGTTTAGGATCGTTTTCAGATTCAGCGGGTGGGAGAGTCATCTCCCCGTGAATTGAGGCGTGCGCTTCTCAAAGAAGGCCTTGATACCCTCTTCCCTGTCTTTGCTGGTGAAGAGGAGTGCCTCTGCCAGGGCCTCGTACGCCAGGCCCGCGGTTAGGCCTGTCTCCTGGCCCATGTTGATCGATATCTTTGCCCACTTGACGGCGAGCGAGCTGTTCCTGGCGATGCGGCCCGCCACGTCCATGACGGTCCGCTCCAGTTCTTCCCTCGTGCAGACGCGGTTCACCAGCCCTACGCGGTGGGCCTCGGCCGCATCGATCATATCCCCGGTAAAGATCATCTCCTTGGCCCTTCCGATGCCTATAAGCCTGGCCAGTCTCTGCGTACCCCCGCTGCCGGGCATAAGACCGATGAGCATCTCGGGCGCCCCGAACCTCGATCTGTCCGATGCGATGCGGATGTCGCAGGCCAGGGCCAGCTCAAGACCGCCCCCGAGGCACAGGCCGTCTATCATGGCAATGACCGGCTTGTGCAGTTCCTCGAACCTGGTGTAGAAACGCTGTCCAAGGGTCGAGGTGAACTCCTCCATGGCGAGGGCGTCGAATCTGGAAAGCTCATTCAGATCGGATCCGGAAATGAAAGCCTTTTCACCCGCTCCGGCAAGCACCAGTACCTTGATCGATTCGTCCGTGGCCGTGTCTTCAAGGGCGCTTGCCATCTCCAGGCGGGTGGCCCGGTTGAGTGCATTCCTCTTTTCCGGGCGGTTGACGATCATCCGGGCAATTCCCCCGCCCTTTTCATATCGTATGTTTTTAAAGTCCATAAGACCTCCTTATAGGTGGGCGTGACGATTGCAACCCCGGCCCCTTTAAGCCCTTCATGCCGTGAAGAAAGGCCTGCGACCTCAACGGCGTTTTTTGAAGGGGATCGCCTTAAACGGATATCTCCCTCCCCTCCAGCAATCGGGCGCTTTTCAGGTACATGCCGTGCGGGTCGACCTCTTTACGCAGGACCTCAAGTTCTTCCTGAGTGGGCGGGTCCAGGGGCTTCACCCCGCCTTCAACCTTCAGGTCCCACTGGACGTTTTCCCTTACCTCCTTCAGGGATGAAGACGGGGTATAGGCGGCAAGAATCATTTCTCCTGATTCATCGAAATGAAACAGCCCCAGTGTGGTTACAACGGCGTAAGGACCCGTGTCCGGTCTGAGGCCCGCCTCGATGCGACTGTCGCCTCCCTGCAGATAGCCGGGGGTAGTGATGAAGTCCACTCTTTCGGGGAAGCGCCTTATGTCATGTTCCAGGATGATGAGTGTCCGGGGGGCAAGGCTTCCGAAGTCACAGGCCCCTCCACTCCCCCCCAGCCTGACGGTGGGGGATTCATAATCGCCTATGCATGTGGTGTTGATGTTCCCGAAACGATCCACGGAGGCGGCCGACAGAATCGCCATGTGAGCGCGTCCCGCATGGAGAACCGTTCCCATGGTGTCAAAGGAATTCCCCAGGAGGACCGAACAGGCATTGGAGACCGGGTCGCCCGTAAAAAGGGGTATCCGGTCGGGGACCCTTCCCAGGATGACACCCCCCTCATAACAGATGGTGATATCCGGGGCATGGAGGCTCTTGGCCAGCAGCGACACAATGATGGGCCACTGGGTCCCCACCATAAGGACCTGGCCGTCGCCTATCAACCTGGCTGCGGACACGATCATCTGTTCCACGGGAGTGGCGTCTTCGGTTCCTGCGGTCATCTCATACCTCAAAGTGGCGAGGCAATCTGCCGTAAGGCACGGGCTCCGAACTGAAAGGCTCGGGACGTAGACCCTCTATCCTCTCGGCTCCCAAAAGCGCCAGATACTCCTTACGGTCGCTCACACCGTGAATCCATTTCCCTGTGAATGCATGAAACTGTTCCACGGTTCTGGTTTCTCTTTCGTAAAAGGCATAAAAGGGCCAGTCCATGTCATAATATCCGGCAACCGGCTGGGGGTGCCCGCCAAGGGGTTCCTCCACGACCGCGTTTACCCTGAATGCAGGGACCAGGGTGCGGTTGGGATCGTGCATGATCACCTCGGTGTCCACGATCTCCTCGGCACATATGATTATCCTGTCGCAGCTCTGAATCCCGTACCGGATCTCACCCATCATGCCCCATGCCTGGGCATTGCCGAAGGGATCCGACCTCTGGACCTGTATGATGCCCACATCGTGCCTGATGGGAGGTACAAGACACACCCTTTCTCCGGTAAAGGGGGAGTTCTCGAACCTCAGTCTGTTCTTGGCCCCGCTCATGCTTTTCCGGCTGTCGAATCCCGATCCGAGAAGGGTCTTTGTGGCGACGTAGGGCAGGTCAATGGCCCCTGCAAAGTAGGCCAGGTTAAGGGCAAAGACGGTGTATTCCTCCAATTCGATGTTGTGGGGAATTCCGTTCCTGACGGCTCGAACAAAACAGTGGGCCGTTGCGGGGAGGGGATTCCAGGTGAAGCTCGAGATCAGGTGCTTTACCGCGCCCGCCCCGATCATCTGGTCCGCCAGGAGGAGTCCCGCGCACTTTGAAAGGGTAAGGTCTCTTATGCCCTGACGAATTATTTCATGCGCCGCGGCAAAGGGCTCGTGCTGAATAAAGCCCCCCATATGAATGACATCCCTGCTCTTAACGTAACGGTCCACGGCCTCGGACATGGACATGAGCTTCTCTTTTTCCGCCATATTACCCTGCCTGCTGCACAACTCCGTAAGGGTGCTCGAAGGCCTGACGCCGCCTATCCTTTCTCATTGCCGAATATGGCCACCGCGCTTATCTGGGGAGGCCCTCCGAACGTATGGGCCAGACCCAGTCTCGGGTTCTTGATCTGCCTCTCCGGCAGGTCCGCCTTGCCCTGAAGCTGCTTGTAGACCTCGTAGGACATGCGCAGACCGCTGGCCCCGATCGGGTGGCCGAAGCATTTCAGGCCGCCGTCGATGTTTACCGGCAGTTTTCCCTCTCGGGTAAAAAAGCCTGCGTCAACATCCTCCCTGGCCTTCCCCCTGGGACTGAATCCGAAATCCTCATATATGAGCAGCTCCGTTATGGAAAAGCAGTCATGTACTTCGGCCACGTCCAGCTCCTCCCTCGGATTTTTTATGCCGGCCATTTCATAGGCCTTCCGGGATGAGGTTATAAGGGCGTCAAAGCTGCTCCAGCTGAACCCGGGTCTGAAATGGGGCATCACAGCGTCTGTTGAAATGCCGAATCCCTTCAGGTAGATGGGATCCGTTCGGAATTCCCCGGCCCTCTCGGGTGTGGTAATAATGGCGCAGGCCGCTCCGTCGCTGTTGCCGCAGCAGTCAAAAAGGCCCAGGGGCCAGGCAATGATGGGCGCCTTGAGGACCTTTTCAATGGTGATCTTGTTGTGGAAGTGGGCCTTGGGGCAGAGGCTTCCGTTGTCATGGTTCTTGACCTCGATCCTGGCCAGGACCTCCTTGCCCTCCTCGACACTCAGGCCGTAGTCGTTGAAGTAGCGCTGGGCAATCAGCCCGAAGGAGCCGGGTGACGTCCTTCGGGCCTCATACACCGGATGCATCCCGCGTCCCGTTCCCAGACCCGGATAACCGGTGTCCTTGAGCTTCTCCACACCCAGGGCCATGACAATGTCATATGCGCCGCTGGCCACCGCCATGCACGCCTCGATGAGGGCGATATGCCCCGAGGCGCACCAGTTTTCATTCCGGATGACGGGGATATTGCCAAGCTTCAGATAGTCGGCCGCCACGGTTCCGGAGACCCCGATCGTCGGGGACATGACCTGGGAATACCAGCAGGCCTCTATGTCGTCCTTGCTTATGCCAGCGTCTTCATATGCCTCATAGGCGGCCTCGATGGCGAGATCCTCGGTCCCCTTGTCCCAACGCTCACCAAACTTGCTGCAACCCATCCCTACGATGGCTACCTTATCCTTTATGCTGCCCATTATTCACCCCTCCCATCTGCCAACGGTCTGCATTTCCAGAAGTAGTTGTGCATGCCGGCGCCGTCATAGATCCTCCTGAACGTGAGACCGACCGGCATGCCGACCTCCACCTTTGACGGGTCGCAGTCTGTCATCATACCGTAGAAGCGGACCTTGTCCTCTCCCAGTTCCGCAATGGTCTGCACCACCACCGGGTCATCGCTCCTGCCGGCGAGATTATCCAGCGTGAAGGTGAATACCTCGCCCTCCATATGGGAGATGGACTCTTCGTCGAACCGGTCCCTGGCGTTACAGCCGTAGCAGACCCGTTGAACGGGAAAGGCCAGGAGCCCGCACTCCCGGCACCTGCTTCCGTGGCACCTCAAGATGCTCTTTCGGTCTCTCCATGTGACCGTGGCCGAGGGGATCAGGCGAAAGGGCTCTCCCGGGACGGTCTCCACGAGACCCTTATAGCTCAGGAACCTGGCATAGGAGCTGAGCATCCGTTTATGGTCCATGAAGTCCTTCAGCATGCGCTGGTTCGCGGCCTTCTTGACCTCTTCAGTCACCCTGAAGAGCATGGCATCCGCCCCGTCCGCATAAGCTGCCAGCAGCAACATATCCCCTGGGGCAGCTTCTTCAATGGCCCCCACCAGCATCATCAGGGATTGGGCCGTGCCACAGAATCCCACCCCGGCGATGAGGGGATCCTGCGCCCGGGTCTCGGGATCGAAACCCAACTGCTTGACCAGGCCTTCGTGGGCCCGGATATTGGGGGCGGGAAAGATCACCCTTGCGATGTCTTTGGGTTCAAGAGCGTACTTATTCAGAATGCCCTTTACCACCTCTTTCATGTGGTTTGCATAGCCTTCGCCGAGGATGAAACGGCCCTCCCATGTCCTGACGAAAGTGTCTTCAGGGTTTCTCCACACATCCACCATTTCATTGCATATGGCGTAGCTCCCTTCAAAGGTGGCCAGCAGATTGTCCGATCCTACCATCAGGGCGGCGGCGCCGTCTCCGAATGTCTGCTCTTCGTCCGACCTGGGATACCCGAGGCGGCAATCGGCCGCCGCAACCAGTACCCGGTTCAGGGACCCGGCCTTCACCGAATCGAGCGCGGCCTTGAGCGCCCCTGTGCCGGCCCTGAGGGAATTGGTGAAGTCCGCTGTGACGATTTCCCGCTTCAGGTCCAGGGCGGTGGCGATCAACGCCGAGTTCATCTTTTCCGCGTACGGAGAACTGGTGGTGGCAAAGAACAACCCGTCCACATCCCCGGTCTCCTGCCCTCTGGTGCAGTTGCGGAGCGACGCCACCGCCATGGTGATCCCGTCTTCGTCATTGTTGGCCACGCTCCTCTCACCCCCGATGGACGCCCTGCCCCACATCTGGGCAATAACCCCTCGCTCCATTCGGTAGATCGGCACGTAGCTGCCTATCAAGCTGATTCCTACCATACTCACCCTCCTCTTTCTGATCTATGGAATTTCAACCTGTGTACCATCTCAGCCTTCGGCCGCCTCCCTGACGCCTTTGAGGGCGGCATGACCTCGTTCAGTCCGACCACGATGCGCTCCTGTTGCTCAATCTCCTTTCGTCCCCATCGTGAGCACCATCGGTCCTTATCCGGGGGCGGGCGGGTCATTTTAGCGTTGACAACGGACGCAAATTGAGCTAATCGGGAGGGATTCAAGATTTAATCAATAAACTAATTAAATTTTGAATAAGATGTCAAGCAATTTGTTGTATGACCCCAACGTTTCAA